>JBGTNB010000093.1:0-2171 GCA_041743285.1 Gemmatimonadaceae bacterium | reverse complement strand
TGCTCGGGGCTCATGAAGTGGGCCGTCCCCATGATCTTCCCGGGGTCTGTTGCGGGGCCTGTACTCGAGCCGCCGTGGGCGATACCGAAGTCGGTGACCAGCGCTCGGCCGGTGCCCGCCTCGAGCAGGATGTTGTCCGGTTTGACGTCGCGGTGGACGATGCCGCGGCCGTGCGCGTAGGCGAGCGCCCATGCGACCTCACGCAGCACACGCGTGGCTTCAGCCGGCGGGAGGGGCCCGCCCGAGCGGAGGCGCTCGCCGAGCGTTTCACCCTCGATGTAGCTCATGACGAAAAACACGAAGCCGCCCGCCTCGCCGACTCGGTGGATAGGGACGATATGCGGGTGCGAGAGTCCGGCGGCCGTGCGCGCCTCACGCACGAACCGGTCGCGCGATTCGGCGGTGAGCGCGAGGTGAGAAGGGAGAACCTTGATGGCGACGTCACGGTCCAGCTGCACGTCGCGCGCGAGGTAGACGATTCCCATCCCCCCGCGGCCGAGCTCGCGCTGGAGCGAATACTCACCGGCGAGCGCGGCTTGGAGATCGAGGAATTCGTTGGAGGGCTGCGTCATGGCAAGTCGTACGAATCTGTGGTGGTGACGTTTCGTGCCAATCGCGTTGCACCGACGCGCCTGCGCCCGATTCGTGTAGGCAACGACGGGATCGACGCCATGGGGTGACCTTCACCCAAGGCTGCGTTCCAACTGGAGACACGGCAAATTTGAGGCGAGATGAACGACCAGGAATCCACGATGGGCCACTTGCCGGTCGCGAGAAGCGCCCCCTTTCAGTGACGAGGCGTGTGGTCGCACACCGGGACGCTGCGCTGTGCGCGCGCGTCGTGCACACGGCCGCGCTGTACTACGCCGACGCCGCGCATTCGCAGCTCGACCGGCCGCCGCACGTGCGTGCCGGCTCCGGCCTGACGTGGGCCGGCGACCGGCTCGTAGTCGTGCAGGACGATGCCAACTTCGTCGCCCTCGTCGATCCCCTCAATGGAAGGGTCGAGTCGGTGACACTCCCCGCCGGCACCGGGGGCCGAAGGCGGTTCGAGCGCGCACTGGGCAACAAGCCCCACAAGATGGACCTCGAATCCGTGGTGAACATCCCGCAGGCCGACGGCGATCCGCTCGTGCTCTCGCTAGGATCGGGGTCCAAGACGCGTCGGGAGTCCATCATCGTCATGCGTGGGCTCGTTGATCCACGCGCCGGGTCCGGCCCAGTGATCGTCGTGCATGCTCTTCCGGCGTTTTTCGCGCGGCTGCGCGAGACGGTCGCTTTTGCCGGGAGCGAGTTGAACGTGGAGGCGGCCGTGCATCTCGGTTCGGTTGACGGTGGCCGGCTCCGCTTGTTCAACCGTGGGAATGGGGCGCGGAGGGGAGAGCTCATGCCCGTCAATGCCAGCGGCGAGATGTCTTGGCGCGATCTCGAAGCGCACATGGCGCGCCCGGATTCGGTCGACGCACCGACGTTAGGCGACCTGGTCCAGTACGAGCTGGGCGCGGTCGGCGGAGTTCCGCTGACGTTCACCGATGCGGCGGTAGTTCCCGGGCCACCGGACGACGCCGAGCGGCGTTGGACTGTGTATACGGCGGCCGCGGAAGCCTCGCCTGACGTGAGGCGCGACGGATTGGTCGCGGGATGCGCCATCGGCGTCATATCGGAAGGGCCAGAGGGAATCTCGGCACGCTGGGCCATGCTCGAGAACGAGGCGGGGCAGCCGTTCGCGGGGAAAGTAGAAGGCGTCGAGCTCCGGCCTGACGACTCGAAGCGCCTGTACGTGGTAGTGGATCGCGACGCGCCCGAGGTGGCATCGGAGCTCTGTGAAGTCGAGCTCGAGGGTCCGTGGTTTTCGCAGGGCTGATACCCGACTATCATCCCGACCGATGATGCGACTTCAGGTTACCGGCGGAGTACCGACGCAGCGATGACGCCGTTGTCCACCCTTCGCGCCGGAGCAGCGGACTCCCTGGAGGTCCCCCAGGACGGTACACCGCACCGCGGCCCCAGCGGCTACCTGCTGCTCAACATGGGCGGCTGGCTGTTCTTCGGCGCCGCGGTGATGATCGGGTGGCTGGAGCAGTACCCCTGGGATGTCATCCTCGCGATCACCCCGGCGTACATCCTGATCGGCTTCCTCCTGTCGCTGCTGCTCGGCCTCGTATACGACC
>JBGTNB010000092.1:0-4386 GCA_041743285.1 Gemmatimonadaceae bacterium | reverse complement strand
GAGCGGCAGCGCAGCGCCGGCACCGATCCGAACGTCCAGGCGTCGCTGGCCCACCTGACCGGCAGCACGCGGTTCGGGCAGAACATCGATGCGGTTCCGCTCACGGCGCTGGGCCTCGGCACGGAGCTCGGACGCAGCTTCGGCATGGATCCGCGGCGCCTGCGGCTGGTGACTCGAGTCCGCACCGAAGGCGCGCTCACGCACCGGAGCGATTCCTTAGGGACCACTGGTTATGGCCGGTTCGTGGTCGACGCGACCGGCTCACGCGAGTTCGACCGGTTTGCCGCTGCCCTGACCGGCGCCGCCGGCGCAAGCCTCGGAGATCTGCCGCCGCAGCGCGCCTTTCACATGGGCGGGCTGCACACCGTGCGAGGCCAGTTCGCGCGGCCGTTCGGAGCACCTGACGAGCCTCGCGTCGGCGACGCATTCTGGCTCGGGCGCGCCGAGCTGGGGCGCGGTGTCATGGGACTGCGGACGGTAGTTTTCTACGACCTCGGGTGGGCGGGGCGGCGCGAGGACTTCACCCGCCCAGGCCGGCCTATGTCGGGTGCGGGATTCGGGGTGTCGCTGCTTGATGGCCTGGTGCGGACGGATCTGTCGCGAGGCATCTGGCCGGAGCAGCGGTGGCGCCTCGACCTCCAGATGGGTGCGCGGTTCTGATCGGCAATCGGGAGTCGGGAATCGGGAATTGAAAAATCGAACCAAGTAGAAGCGATGGGCGAAGTGCCCGTTTTGACGAAGCGTCAGGGCTTGCGCCACGCGTGCCGGCGTGATATCGTACAACCATATGGTTGTACGTGCTCAGCTCAGCGATGCGGACCTTGACCGCGTCTTCCGCGCCCTCGCCGACGTGACGCGCCGCGACATCGTCGCCCGCGTTCTCAAAGGGGAGCCGGCGTCGGTCTCTGCTCTCGCTGCCCGGTACGACATGTCCTTCGCGGCGGTGCAGAAGCACGTCGCCGTGCTGGAAGGAGCGGGACTCGTGACCAAACACCCGCAGGGCCGCGAGCGCATCGTCCGCGGCAATCCCGAACGAATCGCGCGAGCGCGCGACCTGCTCGTTCAACTCGAGGGCCTCTGGAAGGCCCGCTTCAGCCAGCTCGATACCCTCTTTACCGACCCCAGCCCGAGAGAGTAAGCCATGCCCATCACATCCGTCACCTCCGACGCCGAAGCCCTAACGCTCACCTTGATCGGCGACTACCCTGTGCCGGTCGAGCGACTGTGGGAGGCGTATGCCGACCCGCGCCAATTGGAGAAGTTCTGGGGGCCGGAGACCTGGCCGGCCACCTTTACACGCCACGACATGGCGCCCGGCGGGCGTTCCCAGTACTACATGACCGGGCCCGACGGCAGCAAGTCGCACGGGTGGTGGCGGTTCGTCACGGTGGAGCGCGGCCGCCAGATCGAAGTAGAGGACGGCTTTGCGCACGAGGACGGCCGGCCTAACGCCGACATGCCGACGATGCGGATGGTCTTTTCCTTCTTGCAGACTCCTAACGGCTCACGCTTCACGAACGTCACGCATTTTTCCAGCATAGAGGCCATGGAACGCCTGGTGAAGATGGGGATGGTCGAGGGCATGAAGTCGGCGGTCGGGCAGTTGGACGACGTGCTGGCCGATCTCGCCTCCTTCGCGGCCGGGCGTGCCACCGCATCGCAGATCCTCAATGACACCCAGGTACGGATCAGTCGTGTAATCCGCGGGACGGTCGAGCAGGTGTGGGAGGCGCACCAGGAGCCCGAGCTCCTGCAGCGCTGGCTGCTAGGGCCGGACGGCTGGACGATGCCGGTGTGTGAAGTCGCTTCCGAGGTCGGGAGCTCCTATCGCTACGAATGGGAAGCGGCGGATGGCTCGAACCGCTTCGGCTTCGAGGGCGAATTGCTCGAATCGGAGCCGCCGCACCGGGCCGTGACGACCGAGCGAATGATGGGTACGGAGGGCCCCGGCACCGTGAACGAGATGACGCTCACGCCGGTGGAGGGCGGAACGCTGCTGACCTTCGTAATCACCTATCCTAACGCTGAGGTGCGCGATATGGTACTCGGCACCGGCATGACGGACGGCATGGAGCGGAGCTACGAGCGGCTCGAGGAGGAGGTGCTCGCGGCGGCCTGATTGAAGTCGCCGGCTGGTTGCTAGGCGGCCAGCCGGCTGGGCGCGGGACTCGGCCGGCATTCACTGGCGCGTAGCGGCAAATGACCGTAAGAACAGGAGCCGGCACGCAACACGGGCGTTAGTGTTCGGAAGCGAGGTACTGCATAACGGCCGGTCCCGCCGCGGCCGCCAGCGCTTCACACAGTAGGCGCCACGCATCCCTGAGCGACTCGAGATGCGCCAGGTCGGCACCGCCGGCATTCCGAGCGCGTTCGGCCACCGCAACTGCCCGCTCGCGGGCTGCAGCGATTGCTGCATCTACCGCGGCGGCGTTGGTGTCGGTCCGCACCCCCGCGTCGGTAAGCAGCGCACGCAGGAACAGGTCCCCACCCACGGTGAGCGAGAAAGCGCGGCCCGACGCCTCATCGACGGGCGAGTGCGTTGAGAGTCCGGCACGCGCGAATGGCAGCGCCCAGTTATCCGCGTTATACCGTCCCGCCGGATTTTCTAGCCGCGTCCAGATATGGAGTACCCACAGGCGCGTGGCATCCTCTGCTGGAGCCACGGAATGATGTTCATGATCCGGGGTCGGCGCGTGCGCCCCGCTCTCCTCGCCTATGAAACCACTGTGCTCGTGCCATTCCTCAGGCCAACCTGGCACGTTCGGCACCACCTCCCGGCCGCGGGTCGTGATCAGATATCCGGTTCCGACAAGCGACGGTCGGCCGCCGAGGTTTGCATAGGTGAGCATGGCCGGCCGCGCCGGATCGATGCGGCCGTCGAGCAGCGCGCCCGGAAAAAGCCAGTGTTCACCCATGGCGGGGAAGTCGGGCCCGATGCGCCTGTAGCCGTCGGCCACCGCCGCGCGCCGGTCCGCATAACGCGCTGACGCGTGAGCGGCCGCTGCCGCAAGATCGTCGAGCGACAACTGGTCCGCGCCGTGCCCTGACCCGCCGGTGCCGCGCGGTGTTCCTGCTTCGTCGGTCGAATCCTGGTTGAGCGCCGCGAGGACCCTATTGAGAACATCACCTTCGAGTCCCTGTGGGAACCGGCTGATGAGCGCAAGCCGCGCCTGTTTTGGCGCTGCGACCGTCTCGCCTTGGATAATGTCGAAACCGCTCCCAAGTCGCGCCACGTCGAGCTGCACGACGTTCTCCCACCGGACGCGCAGCAGTCGCTCTGACAGCACGAGGATCCCAAGCGAATCGACGGCGAAAAGTTCACCGGAGCGCACCTCGCCCGCGCCCCTCACCCGCACCGAGATGGTTGCACCGGCCGGGCTGATCGCGGGCTCAAAGTTCTTGGGCCTGATCCCGTAGTGGCACGCCGAGCTACCGATAAAGGCGAGCAGCAGGACCAACTGATGACTTTTTCGTGTGGTCATCGGTTCCTCACCGAACAGGGATCTTGGACGAGTAGAACTCTTTCTCGAACGATGCTTTCTTCTTTGTCCAGCGATCGAGCGCCTCCAGCACGGCGGCGTCGCCAGGCACGAAGGGCGCGGTTCGGGTGGGTTCGGCCAGCCACCCTGCGCGGATCCATTCGCGATACCATCCCTGCCAGGCGATCAGGTAGGTCGTCTTCCCGGTGGGGAGCTGCGCGGCGGCATCGTCAGGCCGGAATACGAGCGTCAGGCGCTGACCAGGGCGAGTCTCCAGATAGCGATCGTCGGCATCAGCGAGCGCCGCGACAGCGGTGGTGTCGAGCAGCGGTGTACCACCGCCCACGGGCGAGGGAACGATGACGGAGTCGACGGGGAGCAGGGTGTGTTCGGGGCGCGCGATGAGTCCGGCAACGTGTACCTCATCGATGCGCCAGTTGTCAGCGACGAACCGCAGGCGGATGCGTTGGCTCGCTGTATCGATGGCCTGGCGGGGCAGCACGAGCGCGACATCGCGGAAAGCTATCGGCCCCACGTCTCCCATGCGCGCCGTCGTTATGTCGTCGACTGAGGCATGCAATCCCATCGTCGCGGTGTACCAGCGGGCGAGTTCGACCGTTGTGCCGATATTCTGCAGCCCGGTATTCAGCCAGTCTACCGCGTCGCGGCCGCCCAGCATGCCTTCGTACAGCAGCACGGTGTTTAGCAACGAATTGCGCAGTCGGAGCAGCACCGCCACCGAGTCCCCAGGCGGCAGGGAGGAGACGTCGATGTCGATCCAGTCGTCGAGGTCGCCGGGTTTCGCGTTCGCGATCACTCGCGGCGCCGTCGAATAAACGTTGCCGTCGTGCTTCGCGAGCACCGCGCGCATGTCGCGCCCGCCGCGGTCAACCGCGCGAACGACCGG
>JBGTNB010000091.1:0-8967 GCA_041743285.1 Gemmatimonadaceae bacterium | reverse complement strand
CAGCGAAGAGGCCAGCATGTCGGGCTGCTCAGGGGGAACCAGCATTGCCTCACGCTCCGACACGACGTCGGGTATTCCGCCGACCCGTGACGCGATCACCGGTACGCCGGCTGCCATTGCCTCGAGCAGCACGATCGGCGTCCCTTCGGTGCGCGAACTGAGCACGACCACATCGAAGGCGAGCATCAGCCGTGCGGCGTCAGGCTGCGTGCCGTGGAAGCGGACGACGCTCTCGAGTCCATGCGCGGCTACCAGCCGCTCCAGCGCCCGCCTTTCGCGCCCGTCACCGATGATGCTCACGACGAGGTCGCGCTCCGCCAACCGGCGCAGAGAGTCGATCAGCACGTCGGCGCCCTTCTCCCGACCCAGCCTTCCGATCCAACCGACGTGCCGAACTCCAGGCGGCACTCCCAGCGCCTTACGAGCTTCGTCAGGCGCGGCGAACGCCATACGCCCGCCGTAGGCGTTGGGCACGATGTGCAGACGCTCTCGGGGAATGCCCGCAATGGCGAGCTGCTCGGCAAGAGGCGTCGAGACGGAGACGACGGCGTCGAAGCCGCGGAGTGCGCGGCATTGCACGCGTTCGTACATGCGGTTCTTCCACCTGCCGCCCGTGAAGCCGTGGACGGTGCTGACTATCGGCACGCCCGCGGCGCGCGCTCCCGCCGCGCCAACGACGTCAGCACGATATCCGTGCGAATGCACGACCGCCGGCTGCAGTTCGCGACACATGCCCGCCACGGCGGCGCGCTCACGCAGATAGCGCCGTCCGGGAAACACCAGCGGAATTACCTCTACGCCGTCTGACCGAAGCGCGTCGACCCATGGATGAGGCCGATCGCTGTCCAGCACCGCTCCCACCTTTGCGGTTAGTCCCCGCTGCAACTGGCCTGACGCGAGGGCGCGCACGACACTCTCCAGACCACCTACCTCGCCCGGCGCCACGAGGTGAATGATGGAGAGCGGCGATACCGGATCGCGCCAGTCGTGAGGCATTTACGAGGGGTGTTGGAGAAGCTGAGAAGGTGAGGAAGGATAGGAACAGGAATTGGGAATCAGGGGAGGTATGCCACTGCGCGCCATGCAGGCGCTAGTCGCCTCTTGCGAAAGTTCGTCGAGCCACCTGAAAGGTGGGTCGACAAGTCCTGCCCTATCTCCCAATTCCCAGTTCCTGTTTCCTTCCCTCCACGTGTACGCCCGCCGGTTCCAGCTCCCCAGCGGACGGCACGTTTGAAAGCTCCACCCGCCGTCCGGTGGCGGAGGAGCTGTAGCACGCAGCGATCACCTCCATCACATCCCGCCCGTCCTGCGCCGTGGCTGGAGCAGGCGTGCCGCGACGAAACGCGTCGAGCGTCTTCTCGATGAGTACGCGCGTTGCAACCATCGCCGGGTCCTTCGGATTCTTCCCAATGATCGAACGCGAATGACCTTCCTCGCGCCAGGCGAGACCCGACACGCCATATTCGACGCGCAGGTGCGGCTTGGTGTTGCGCAGCATGCCCGCGCTGATCCGTGCGCGGCCGCCGAACGACGCGCGCAAAGATGTGCCTGACGTTTCAGCACGAACCTCGAAGAACTGCGTCTCGCCCTTGCACAAACGGTTCTGGATTACCTGCGCCAGCCGCCCGCGCGAGAACTCCATGGTCACCAACGCTACCGCATCGCTCTCCTCGTCCCGGACTCCGCACGTCGAAACATTCGCCGTAACCGCAACCGGCTTCTCCCCGAAGAGGGCCATGAGATAATCGACCAGGTGAATTCCTGCCTCGTAGAGCGTTTGAGTCAGAATCTCTCCGCGCCATCCCGGCTCAGCCCAGGGTGGCAGATCCATGTTCTGCCACGCCTGCGCAAACACCACTCCTCCCGGCTGCTCAGCCGCCGCGTCGCGGACGGCGCGGAAAATCGCCATCTCGCGAAATTCGTGGTTGAGCGCAATGCGGCGGCCGGCTGCATCGGCGGCAGCGATCAACCGGTCAGCTTCGTCGAGGGTCGACACGAACGGCTTTTCGCATATCACGTCGCAGCCGGCCTCGATGGCCTGCAGACACAGCTCGGCGTGTGTGTGCGGCAGCGTACCAATGATCACGACGTCTGGTCGCGCTTCCGTGAGCATCGGTTGGAGCGACGAGAACACCGGTACGCGAAAGCGCTCCGCGGCCGCGGCACGGCGCGTGGCATCCAGATCGGCCGCTCCCACCACTTCGGCCGAGCCGATACCGGCGAGCGCAGGAAGATGTAGCGTGGAGCCTGCGTTACCGCAGCCGACCACGGCGATACGAGTTTTTGTCATGTCAGAAATGAGGCGGGCCAGTCGTGGAACGGTCAGCGTCCGAGTTCGACCATCTTGTTATAGACCAGTCCGACGAAGCGCCCAAGGACGTATCCGATGACGAACAGATACACGAAACCGACGAGGCTGCCGAGAAACGTCACGCTGTATCCCGGCAGAAAGACGCGCAGCAGCTGGAGGTGCGCCCCGACATCCGGACCGCCCTTGAGTACCAGCACATTAGTGGCGACGAACAAGCCTCCGCCCAGCAACAAACCCATCGCGATGCCCCAGGCGCGGGCATTCAGCCTGACGAGTGCTTTATTGAGGTCCTGCTCCTGGGCGGTGAGAGCCTGATCGGGCGGAGTGACGGTCGGCATACGATGACGGTCAGATGTGATCGAGAAAATCCGCGGTCGCGCCAAGCTCGCCGCGCGTGCGGGAAATAAATATGGAAATGGCGAGAGCCAGATTACGGCAGAAGGCAATGAACCATCCGGCGACGAATCCCACGACGAAGCCCCAGATCAAGGCGACTAACGCACCACCCCAACTAACGGTGTAGCCGTAGAAATACTGGGCCAGCAGGTAGAGGCTCACGTCTGCATCGCGCAGTATCACAATGGCCGTTGCGGCAAAAAACACGATTCCCGCCGCGCTGCCGAGCGCGACTCCAAATGCCCGCTTGTGCAGCGGGGCGAAGGCGAGGACGAGTGACGGCGGAAGCTCTTCCGCGCCTGACGAGCGACGCAACGCCTCCGGTCCGCTCACGCGCTCACCGATCGCTTGGCGGGAACGGGGGGCCAGGTTTCCAGACCTACCTCTGCGTAGGCTTCGATGGTCGGGTCGGGGCGCGGGGCCCCAACGGTTTCGTGGAGGAGCCATCCGAATGTGAATGAGACGATGTTCAACGAATAGTACAGCAAATTGAGTGGAACGACCGCCAGCGCGAACCTCACCCCCCGGATTCTCGCAAAAAACGCGTAGAGACGGGCATTCGTGACCAGCACCGGCAGCAGCCATAATCCGGCGGGCAGCAGCCACGCCGCATAGCCGAAGAGCAGCGCCAAGGCTATGCAAAGCCACGATAGCGCGACGAAGGCCGTATTCACCTTCTCCACTACTCGCAGGTTTAGCGTAGCCGTGCGCATGCCGTCGCTCTTGGTCATCAGGAGCCGCGTCCACGGCACGCCGCGATCGTTCAAGTCGGTCTTGATGACCTGCCACAGCGACCAGCGCTTGAGATGCGAGCCCTGTATCTCCGGCCGAATGACGATCCGGTGGCCGAGCCCCCTGATGCGGTGCCCCAACTCGATGTCCTCGATTTGCGGCCGCGAGTAATGCCACTCGTCGTACATTCCCGCCTGGTGAAAAACGCTGCTGCGTATTGCGCCGCATCCCGCCCAGAATGTTTCGGCATCCCCGGCATTCTGATGATGCACGTAATGATGCAGAAGGTTGCGATACTCACTCACGACGCCCTTCTCCGGCGGGGAGTCATCGTAAGAGCCGAAGACCGCGCTGACGTCGGGTTCGGAAGCGAATACCCGGGCGAATTGCCGCAAAGTGTCGGTATGGACTATTACGTCCGCATCGACGAAAACGACGTTCTCACCGCGACACACTTCGAATCCGCGGTTTCGGGCGTATGCCGGGCCGTGAGGCCGGCCAGGCAGGCGCACCACGGTATCTGCATAACGCGCGGCGACGACCGCCGTCTCGTCATCCGAAGCATCATCGACGACGATCAACTCCCAGCATTCCCGCGGCAGGTCGCTGGACGCCAGCGCGGCAAGTGAACGGCGCAGTACCGCGCCGCCGTTATGCGCGGGGACCACCACCGACAGGTACGGATGTTCAGGTCTCATGTTCACTCCGCGGCGGTCGCCAGCGCGGCGCGAACACGCCGAGCGCCCGACCGCACCCACAGGTATTGCCGGAAGCGCGGAGATCCGTACGCTTCCAACCACGCTCCTGCTCGAAAATAGTACATGTCCAGCCGGGGCAGGCGTGCCGGAAGCTCGCGCCCCTGCAGCGGACGCAACTCGGTCGTCAGCCCCCAGCGAAAGCCAGCAGCCGCTTCCGCGACTGAATCATCGACGCTGCCGTACGGATACGCGAATACCGACGGTCGAATGCCAAGCTCCCGCTCGATGTGGTCGGCGGATCCGACGATCTCATCCGTAAGAGCATCAGATGGCAACGCTGTCAGGTGAGGATGGGTCCGGCTGTGCGCACCAATTGCGAACCCCATTTCGGCGATCCGGCCCAACTCCGGCCAGTCCATGAGCGGGAGTGTGGGAATGTCGTGAGCGCAGGTGCCGCGCCAGGCGTTGGTTCCACCCGCATGCTCGCTGACTACGAATACCGTCGCTGGAAGTTGATGCCGCGCAAGCAGAGGAGCAGCAATCGTGGCGAAGTTCGCGAAAGCGTCATCGAAGGTCAGCGCGACCGCATCGACGCCCGGCGGAAGCGCCATCAATTCATCGACGGTCACCACGCGCACGGCACCCGAGGCCAGCCATTCGACCTGACGGCGAAACGTGTCGGGACTCATCGAGATCACCGACGCCGAGTCGTCGATCGAATGGTACGTGAGGATCGCCTTCACGCCGCTATTCCCGCATCGAGTGCCTGCACGATTTCCGTAGCGCCACGCTCGCGCGCCACGCGCTTCAACAAGTCGAAGAACCTCGGCATGACGGCTGATTCAGTCCAACGCTCGGTGAATCCCCGATAGGCCGCGGCGGCGAGCCGGTCGCGATAGCCGGGCTGGTGCTGCATGCGTCGCAATGCGGCTTCGAGCTCGTCAGGCGTGCGAAAGGTTTCACCGCCTCCGCAGGCATCCACCAGTTCGGGAAGCGGCCCGATGCGGCGCGCGATTACCGGTGTGCCTCGGCGGAACGCCTCGATGATGACGAAGCCAAAGGTCTCGAATCCGGCGGTGGGAACGAGCGACGCGATCGCGTGCGCGTTATAACGGCTCACGTCCGCCTGCGATATGCTGCCAAGAAACCTGACCCGCGGGTTACCAGCAGCGATCGCTTCGAGCCTGCGGCGGTGGGTCCCATCCCCGGCGATGACGAGATCCGCGTCGGTGTAACGCGCGAAAACCGGGATGACGTCGTCCAGCCCCTTGATCCGCTCGAGACGCCCGACAAACAAGAAGTATGGACGCGGATGCGGCGATGCCCCCTCGGCGATCGGGCGCATCGCACCCGGCTCCGGATCGGGCAGAAAGCCCGGCAATACTTCCATATCGTATTGAAATCCGAATTCCCTGTGCTTTGCCCGGCTGAACTCGCTCAGCGCAATGAAGCTGTCGATGTGCCGCAACCCGCGTTCGAGCGCGCCGGTGTGACGCCACAGCTGCGGGGGCCGGTGATAGTGCAGCACGCATTCGAAGCATTGCCGACCGGTGCACGCTTCGCGGTTGTGCCGCCAGAGCACGTGCGTCGGGCAGACGAGCCAATGCTCCCACGCCGTATAGAGCTTTATCCCGCTCCCCATCTCCAGCACGCCTGGTCCGCCTATTGCCGAAACGTTATGAAAGTTTATGACGTCGAAATTCCCGGCCGCCAGAATGCGCCGTATCTCCGCACCGTTCACCAGCGGCCGCCCTAACTGGTGAGTGAGCAGCACCGACAGCGGCCCGACACTCGACCGCAGCCGGTGGACGGTGATCCCTTCCTCCTCGGTTACCGTCTTTGGCGCCGGTCCGGTACGCAAAAGCTCGTACACGTCGGTGTCGCAGATGACCGTGACGTGATGCCCCCGCCTTACCAGCGCCTGCGCCCACCGCTGAGCACCAATGCCGTCGCCGCCGAAGTTATGGGGCGGATAGAACGTGGTGACGAAGGCAAAGCGCAGCGCCGTCATGCGGCCGCCTCGCGCAGCGCGTCGAGAGTACGCGCCGCACCTCCCTTCCAGGTCATGGACGCAGCACGTTCACGCGCGCATGAGCCGAGCGTCTCGCGCTGAGCCCGATCGTCGAGCAGGGCAGCCATCGCGCGCGCGAGTGCCGATTCGTCCCGTGGAGCGACGAAGTAGCCACCTCCGGCCAGGAGCTCGGGCAACGGGCTGGCGGTCGTCGCGATCACCGGGGTGCCGCATGCCGCGGCCTCGACCGCGGGAAGCCCGAAGCCTTCGCTCTGTGACGCGAGCACGAGAGCCGTGGCACCACTGTGCAGATGGCGAAGATCCTCATCCTCAACGAACCCCGTCCAGCGCACCAGGTCGGCCGTGCCAGCACGCGCCACGGTTTCGCGAATGTGGTTCTGGTCGCTGTGGAACACGTCCTCGCTGACCGACCCGACGAGTAACAGATAGGGCGCGCTGCCGTTACGGCTCGATGCCACCGCCGCATGTGCACGCACCAGCGCGTCTACGTTCTTGTGCGGATTGAAACCGCCAACGTACGTGAACCATGCCGCACCTTCGGGAACACCGTATCGCGCCGCCATGGCCGAGCTCTCCTCAGCGTTATCGCTAGGGCGATACGCGGCCGCGGGCGCCTCCCCCACGACACGAATGCGGTCCGGCCGAACGCCCACTACCGACGCAATCTCGCGCGCGGAGTATTCCGATGGGGTCAGCACTATCCGGCACTGGCGAAGCGCCAGCCAGACCTTCGCCTTCCAGAACGCGCGCGCGCGCGCGCTGGGCAGTGTCAGCTCCGGATACCTCTCAACGATGGCATCGTGAACGGTTACCACGGCGCGTTGTCCGGGCACCAGGGGGAAATAGCTGTAGACCGATGGAAAGAAGAACACATCGGGACGCTCGCGCGCAACAGCGCGCGAGAATCGCAGCATATCGCCTAGCGAGCGGCTGCCATCCGACGACGCCGCCACCGCCGGCGCAACTCGCTGCTCCACCCGCACCACCCGTATGTTGGGCGCGTTTCGGGGCAGCCTCTCCGCTGACATCGGATCCGCGAAGAAGACGAACTCGTCAGAAGGCGATACCTCCACCATGGCACCGAGCAGTTCGCGAGCGAACCGGCCGTACCCGCGACCGTTCGCCCAACACGCGGCATCGACGCCAATGCGCATGCATCAACCGCTAACTGCTGCGGTCCGCCGTTCGTGCGACGAGGGGAGTGACGGCGTTTTTTCGTCGACTTTTTGCTCCTCGTGGTAGTCGAAATCGGTGTTCACCGACCAGATGTCGTGCGACGCGCCGTTCATGTTCTGCACGGCCATCATGGCCGTCAGCATCGAATGGTCCTGGTTGTTGTACTTGTGCATTCCGTTCCGGCCGACCGTATGCAGATTCGGTATGCGGTCGATGAAGCTGCGTACGCCGTCGAGATGCTCGCGGTACACGGAGTCGTACACCGGGTAAGCCTTGGGCATGCGCACCACCGTTCCATCTACGACCATGCTCGCTTCGGCGAGGCCGAGCTGCGCCAGCTCACTGGTTGCCAGGGCGATTAGATCGGCATCGGAGCTCGTCCACAACCCATCGCCTTCGAAGCAGAAGTACTCCATGCCCAGGCAGGTGCGGCCGGCGTCAGGCACCATCGCCTTGCTCCAGTTGTTGAAGTTCTGGATTCGCCCGACCTTCACGCCCGGAGTGTGGATGTAGATCCAATTGTCAGGGAACAGATCCTCGCCTTCCAGAATCAGCGCCACGGTCAGGAAATCGCGGTAGTTGAGTCCCTCGCCCGACGCCTGCACCTCCGCCGGAGCCGCCGGCGTGAGGCTCCGCACCAGGTGCTTGAGCGGCATTGTCGAAAAGAAGTGCTGCCCCTCGAACCGGCGCTCGCCATGGGGCGTCGCTGCCCGCACGGCCCGCAAGCTGCCGTTATGCATTTCGAGCGCGGTCACCTCGTGCTTCATCAACACCTCGCCACCCAGCTCGCGGATCTTTCGCGTGGCCGCCTCCCACATCTGACCCGGGCCCAACCGGGGATACTGAAACTCGTTGATGAGCGTCTTGATCGACGTCGAGCGCTTGTTCAGTTGGGCTGCCGAAAGAATCGCCTTCGCCAGGCTGAGTCCCTGAATGCGTTGCGCGGCCCATTCGGCGCGGATCTCGGTGCACGGAATTCCCCAGACCTTTTCCGTGTACGTCTTGAAGAAAATCTCGTACAGCCGCTTTCCAAAGCGGTTCGTTACCCACTGCTCCAGGTTCTCTTCAACCGGGTTGGGCCAGAAGTGCGCCTTGAGGTAGCTTACGACCATCAATGTGGCGTTGACGATGCCTAACCCTGAAAGCGCGTTGGCGGCCTTGAGCGGATAGTCGAAGTACTTGCCGCCGTAATGAATACGCGACAGCCGCGGCACCGAAATGAACTCCTTTCCCAGGATCTCGTGCCAGAGCGCCTCGACCGGGGCGATCTTCGTGAAAAAGCGGTGACCCCCGATGTCGAACCGGTAACCGTTGTACTGCGCCGTGCGCGATATGCCTCCGACAATGTCATCGGCCTCCAGAACGGTCACCGGGTGCCCGGCCTTGGCCAGCAGATAGGCCGCCGTGAGGCCAGCTGGACCGGCCCCGACGACAATGGTTCGGTCACCGCGGCGCAGCGGCGTTACGGTGCGTCCCGTTGCTGTGTTCTCGAGCTGCATCTCAGCACACCTTCCCAAGAGAGTCGCCTGGGCCCGCCCAATAGCCAACCACTTCGCCAAGAGCCCACGAGGTTACGAACAGCGCGAGCAATGGAATCGAGCGAACGAGCTCGGTCCGATGAC
>JBGTNB010000090.1:0-6252 GCA_041743285.1 Gemmatimonadaceae bacterium | reverse complement strand
GCGGGCCGGGTGCTCGACTCGGCCGGTTGCGTGTCCGGCGGCGAAGGCATTCCGATCAACGCGGGCTGCTGGCTCGCGGCAGAGGTGTCACCGGCGGCGCTGTCAGTCTCGGCAGCGCCGCGATCAGGTGCGCCGCAGGCTGCCAGCACCAATGAGCAGCCGGCAAGCGCCTGACGCCAACGCATCACTGTACTCGAAACACCGTCATCCGCAGTTCGGGCGGAGGCGCGCCTCCGTTCTGTGCCTGCAGCGAGAGCAGCTGCTTGGCGGACTGCGCACCGGTTATCTCCACGTGGGCTGCCGTTCCACCTCGCAAGGTGTTGATAATTACCGCGAAGGTGCCGAAGGTGACACCGTGATCCTTGAGGTACTTGGAGGGGAAGGACTGCGGAAAATCCACGTTGAACCCGCCATAGATTCCGGCGATGCTCCAGCTCGAAATGTGCTGCCAGGCCGCCGTCGGCGTGATTCCCGGGACATCGTCATACTGCAGAGCGTAGTGGAACTGCGACATCATCGTCTCGTAAGGCACCCCCGAACGCGCACTTAGATTCGCCCCGCCGGTGAGCGTCCCTTCGAGAGTGATGTCTTTCAGAATGGCGCTCTCGCTTCCGCCATATGCGTCGACCATCCAGCGAACGAAGGCCCACGCCGACCCGTAGAACGATCCATCGCTCGAGCTTCCCGGCAATCCTCCGACTATCGTGCGATTCTCGATGTCGCCCAGATACTGGGCTAGAAAGGCAAAATGGGAAGTCATCACGTACGGACGGTCCGCGCACTGCGGAAAGTTAGAATTCGCCGCACGGACCTCGCACCAGATGTGATTCGACTGTCCGGCACCGTAGCCGGTATTGCCCTTCCACGTGGCGCCGGTGATGGTGCGCGAGTACAGCTCCTCTGCGTGCATTGCCATGCCTTCCTCGAGCCAGCTCTCTTCGAGGGTCGTTGCCGCATCGTCGGCGAAGAATTCGGCGAACATGGCCAGGTGCTTCGCCTCGTGGATGAGAGTTCCACGGATCGTTTGACGCCACTCGTCGCGCGTCAGCGTATTCGGATCGGAGCCGAACCCCATGGCTGCGCTGGTAGGAGCCACGGCGTAGAAAATCTCTGCCTTGTTGCTCGCGAGAAGTTGAGGATAGATCACCGGATCGAAGAAATCGCACGTCGTGACGAATCCGTTGATTCCTCCAAAGTCGTTGATGCGCTTGCTGAACAGCATCACCAACTTTCCGTTAGCGTCGGTGAAGGCATCGACGGCCAGCGGATCGCCAAAGTTGGCGGTCACGATGGGATACATGACGTTGTCGAATTCCTGTCCGAGCGCCTGATAATACGAATCGATCTGTCCGTTCAGCGGCGACGCCACGTCCTCGAGAATGATCGACCGAGTGCCGGAATAAACCGTTCGTGCGCGGACGACGATCGGCGGCGACTCACAAATGCTGGTCCCCGGAGGAAGATTGCGATTCGGGATCTTCACATCGTTGGTGTCACCGAACGTGCCGATGGTGAACGACGGTTTGGAGAGCGACAGCGAGGGCCGGCCGGATTGAGCCGCACTCCGCTGGAACCGCGCGACGTCCACACGAGGAAGCCGCAGGTTCTCTTCCAGAATCTCTCGATGCTTTCGCGCGCTCGCGCGCTCCTGCGTGGGGGTCACTCTGGCAAAGGGGATGTTCATTCCAGCGGCGGCGGCACCTTTCGACAGCATAGGGCGCGCATCGGGCACCGCGGCGGTGATGCGGGCGCTCGCCGATGCCGTCGCCGCCTGACCCCTGAGTTGAAAGGAACTGACAGCGCCAATCGTATTGTCCGGACGCGCCACAGTCACAAAATACCGTCCGCCGGTCTGTGCGAACTCGTTGCACCGTGCTTCGTCCGCGGTAGCGAAGGATATGGACTCTCCGGCGGCGAGACCGCGCTGCGCAGCCACCTGGAGTGGATGGGCACGGCTCCCGCTCGCGCCAGTAATGCCCACGGACACCGTGGCGTTGTGCGTGGCCAAACACGGGAAGCTTGCCGCTGGCGGAATCGACACCGTCAGCTGCGAAGCCGACGCCGCGGTTACGGTAGCAGCTACGCCGCCGACCATCACCGAGTTGTCGCCAGGGGTAGTGGAGAAGCCAGCTCCAGTAAGGACCGCCGTTCCACCAGCGACGATGATATCGGGTGTGATGGAGCTGATCGTTAGCGAAAGGTCACTCGTCACGGCAACCTGTGCCTCGGCAGCGATACCTTCAGCGGTCGCAGAAATCTTTGCAATGCCAGCCGTGAGACCTTTTACCCATCCAGTACTGGACACCGATGCCACGGAGGCATTGTTCGTTGCCCACGCTATCGCACGACCACTCAGCACATTCTGGTTGGCGTCACGCAATGTCGGAATGAGGCGGACCGAATCGCCCACCGCGATCTGCGTGGTGGTGAGATTGAGGGCAACTGTCGATACCGGCGCGGTCACCGCCACTTGAGCCTGCGCCGAAATGCTCTCGGAGGTGGCAGTAATCGTAGCGTTGCCACCGCCTACTGCCTTCACCCAACCTGAGGCCGACACTGTTGCAACGCCGCCGGCCGTGGAATTCCAGCTTACCTGGCGACCGGAGAGCGTGTTGCCATCGGCGTCCTTGGTTGTGGCGACGAGCAGCACCGAGTCGCCAACCGCAAGATTCGCAGTGCCGCGGTTGAGTTGAACCGCGGAGACGGGCGCAACACCCGTAGAATCACCACTGCTGCAGGCCGTCAGGACGCACGCCAGCAACACTGACAACAAGATTCGCGCTACCACTGTGGAAGGCTCCTGCGGGGGAAGGTGCGGGGGGGTGCCTGTAAGATACCGATGTTTCCTGAAGCCGTCGAGAGGGAAAAGCCTCGTTGACGGCCAATGGTCGGCCGATCAGGTTCAGTCGCCATGAGCACATTCCCTGAGCCGCGCATCGTAACTCCCCTGAGCGAGCACGCCGGGATCAGCGTGCCGCTCATTTGCGGCGCGATGTATCCGTGCAGCAATCCCGAACTGGTCGGCGCCGCCAGTGCGGCGGGCGCGATCGGAATCCTTCAACCGATCTCGCTCACCTACGTCCACGGACACGACTACCGGGAGGGGATCCGGCTGATGAACCGTCTGGCGGGGGACCGCCCAATCGGGATGAATGTCCTCATTGAAGCGTCGTCCAAGACGTACCTCGACCGCATGCGCACCTGGCTCGAAATCGCGCTCGAGGAGGGCGTTCGGTTTTTCATAACCTCGCTGGGCAATCCGAAATGGGTGGTCGATCGCGTGGCTCCGCTTGGCGGTTTCGTCTATCATGACGTGACGGAGCGCAAGTGGGCGGAAAAGGGACTCAAAGGGGGAGTTCACGGACTCATTGCAGTCAACGACCGTGCTGGCGGCCACGCCGGTCCGCTCTCGGCAGAGCGACTCATCGACGAGCTGGGCGGCTATGGCGTGCCGGTGGTTTGCGCGGGCGGAATCGGCAGCGCCAGCGAATTTGCGTATGCCTTGCGGCTCGGCTACGCCGGCGCGCAGTTAGGTACTCGGTTCATCGCGACCACGGAGTGCACGGCGCATGAGGCGTACAAGCAGGCGATTCTGGATGCCGGCGAAGAGGACATTGTCCTGACCGAGCGGCTCACCGGCGTTCCCGTGAGTGTCATCCGCACTCCCCACATCACGCGCATCGGCACCAAAGCCGGTCCCCTGGCGCGGTGGATGCTTCGCGGAAGAAAGACCAAACACTGGATGCGGACGATCTACGGGCTTCGATCGCTGCATCAGCTCAAGCGATCGTCGCTGCGCGAAGCTCGGGAGGCGGACTACTGGCAGGCCGGCAAGAGCGTCGAGCACATTCGCGCTATCCAACCGGTGGGGGAAATCGTCAAACAGTTTGCGGAGGCGGCGCGGAAGGAACTTGCCGGCCGTGAGCTGAAGCGGGGTGAAAGCACCGCAAGGAGTTGAGCGGATGTCCGATCCGCGCATTGAGCGTCCGATCGTCGGCTTTCATGCGGATCGTTATGACACGCGGAGTCTGCTCATGATGCAAGGAAATCTCTCATTTCGCCTGCTCGCCTTGGCCGCGATCGGCGGATGCGCCGCTTCGGCCGCTAATACGTCGCCTGTGCGTGATGCCCGCGGCCGCTTCCTCGACGACACGCTGGTGATTGCGACGCCAGCGTACGGGATGTACGCGGGCACGACTATCCCTCTGGAGGGCGAAGTTTGGCGCAGGGGGTCGCGCGGTGCCGACAGCACCGCCGCCATACACTGGTCGGTCCGCGACGTTGAACGGGGTTGGGTGTCGGAGAGCGGCACACTCGTGCTACTCAAGCCAGGAACGATCATGCTGGTCGCCGAGTCAGGCACACTGCGTACTGAACGGTCGATGGAGATCGAGGACAATCCGGTGGCCCGAGTGGACCTCGTACCCTCCAACACCATCGACGCGCAGCCGGCGGACACGGTCAGATTCATTACGCGCCTGACGACGAACAGCGAAGCCCCGCTGCCCGATGCGCGCGTTCATTACGCAATCGCGTCGCGTGGGTTGGGCATGGAACCCGGTGCGACGATAGATGACAGCGGGCGATTCGTTGCTGAACGGCCGGGACTCTACACGGTGGTGGCAGCGGTAGGCGACATCGCTGCCCATGCCACGGTCGTCGTGCCCGGCGATGCCGCAGGGGAGCACGGCCTGCCGCTACGCAATCTTCGGATCGAGGCGCCCGACGATCAGCCGTACACGGGTACGTTCACTGTGCTTCGAGCAACCGGGCTCAGCGGACCTGGCAACGATCGCAGTCCGGTGTCCGCGCCGTTCTGGTCGTCGAGCGATTCGGCGATCGCCCGGGTAACGCAGAATGGCGTAGTGGCGTTTCTCGATGATGGGCGTGTGACGATCGCCGCTGAAGCTGGCGGTGAGCGGGCCGAGCGGAGGTTTGTCGTTCGACGGGACGCGGCGGCGCACATGGCGCTGCGCGTGGACGCACGGGACATCACCACCGGCGAAGCTGTTCCGCTGCGTGAGCAGCTGTGGCAGAAGGGCGGAATGCCCATCCGCGACGCACGGGTCAACTACGGCATCGTGGTACACGATCGCGAACTACCGCCTGACGCGGCGCGAATCACCGAAGACCGGAAATTCATCGCCCGCTGGCCTGGCGTCTACACGATCATCGCCGAACTGGGAGGAGTGTCCGACCAGGCGACGATCGTCGTGCGTGAAAGGGAAGCCCTCGCCCGGCCGACCCGGTAATCACAAGTCGTCGACCGGGTGTGGTTGCCACCCGGACCGTCCTAACGCCGCGAGGGCCAGCGGCAGCCAGGGAGTGTACCGGTCAGGCCTGTCGGTCAGATCGCGTTCGAGATCGGACAAGCCGGCCATTCGCCACGCCATCACCTCGGCCGGATCAGGCCGGGGCTCGTAATCGCAACGTCCTACAAAGACGTGATCGAGCTCGTGCTCCACCAGCGTTCCCACCTGCGCCCGATAGAGAAATGTCGTCACCGGCCGCAGCGGGCACCCGAGACCCATCTCCTCCTGCAGCCGTCGCGCGGCGGCGGCGAACGGCGATTCTCCCGGGCGCGGATGTCCGCAACAGCTGTTGGACCAGAGTCGCGGCGCGTGATACTTGGCGGCGCTGCGTTGCTGCAATAGCAGGCGACCGAGCCGGTCGAACACGAAAACCGACACTGCGCGGTGCAAGGCACCTTCTTCGTGCGCACGCAGCTTTTCCATACTGCCCATCTCGCGATCGGACGAGTCGACGAGGACGACCCGCTCCTCCGGCTGGCCACCATCTACTTCTCCCATCATCATCTACATGCTGGGGCCGAGAAACACTGCGTTCGCGAACAGGGGCAGAAGACCGCGCCACAGATCGCGAAAGTTGGGATCGCCGGCGAACGCGATGACGCGCCCCTGCCCCACCGACTCCGTCCACAGGTACGGAGATTCGGCGAGCCGCTCCGGCACTTCCGGCCACAGATATCCGGACAGGCGAAGTCGGCCTGCCGGCGCATATCGAATCACTGCCTCTCCTGCACGCAGGTCGCGGGGGATCTCGTAGATACGGTCGGATGACATGAGCACCGGAAATTCCGTCTGATGCACGCCGGCCAGCAGCGGCGACAGCGTGTCGGCGAGGGCACGAACGATGGCGCCCGGAACGCTGGCCGGCAGCGGCGCCCCTCCAGCACTGTCGGCGCGCGTAGAATCGCGTCGCATGCGCAAGCGGGACAGTCCGGCGCGCTCC
>JBGTNB010000089.1:0-11570 GCA_041743285.1 Gemmatimonadaceae bacterium | reverse complement strand
GACGCTGCGGCATCCGGATACGGGCGCGGACGTCGAGCGGCCGGTTGTGACCGTCTACGCTGGACCGGCGAGCTACACCGGGGAGGATGCGGTAGAGCTGTCGGTGCACGGCGGCGCGGTGGCGCCGGCGCTAACGCTGGCGGCGTTGCTAGCCGCCGGTGCTCGTCAGGCCTTGCCAGGCGAGTTCACGCGTAGAGCAGTGGCAAACGGAAAGATGGACGTGTTGCAGGCAGAGGCCGTCGCCGACGTGGTGGACGCCCGGAGCCGGGCGATGCATTCGGCGGCTCAGGCCCAGCTGGACGGCGGACTATCCCGGCGAATCGCCGACCTCCGCGAAGCGATTCTGCAGGTGGAGTCGCTGATCGCCTATGACATCGACTTTCCCGAAGAGGATGATGGACCGGTGGATGATGCGCGGGTCAGCGCCGCCGTGGCGAACGCGCGCGCATCGCTCGATGCATTGCTGGCGACGGCCGACACCGGGGAGATGCTGAGGAGTGGTGCGACGGTAGTGATCGCCGGGCTGCCTAACACAGGAAAATCCTCGCTGTTCAACGCGCTTGTGGGAGAAGCGCGGGCGATCGTGGCCGAGCTGCCGGGAACGACCCGCGATGCGATCGAGGCGCTGGTGGAAATAGGAGCGTGGCCGGTCCGGCTGATAGACACGGCAGGGATTCGGGAGACGGCCGATGTGGTGGAGCGGCTTGGGATCGAGGTGAGCGAGCGTTGGTTGGCGCGGGCCGATCTGGTCCTGGCCTGTGGCGACAGTGAGCAGAGTGTGTTGGCCGCGGTGAAGCGGGTGCGGCTGCTGTCGATGGGCGATATTGGCGTGATCGGGGTGTGGACCAAGGGGGATGTTGGGGGTCCCCCCCCCAAATTCAATATTCCCTCGGCTCGTGCGGAGGGCACCACCGATTCCGCCCGGGGGGGATCGAATTCGCGCGCCGATGGCCCCCCGGTTGGGGATCTAGCATCTCGCACCGAGCGCCCGATCATCGTTTCCGCGCACACCGGTGCCGGGCTACCTCTGTTAACCTCGCGAATTCAGAGCGCGCTGAACGACCAGCACGGCCTGCATGATGCCGGAGCCCCACTACTCACGCGAGAACGTCATGTCCGCGGAGTGCGCACCGCACGCAATGAGCTCGATGCCTTCGAGAAGGCTCGCCAAGTGGAGCTCGTGCCCGCTACGGTCGCCGCGGTGCACCTTCGCGCAGCTACCTACTCCCTCGAGTCTTTGATAGGAGTCGTAGACGTCGACGATGTCCTCGATCGAGTCTTCCGTTCGTTCTGTGTCGGCAAATAACCCCGATCGGCGCAGCGGCCGCAGCATGCGCTAGGCAGTCGCCGGCGCGACCTCGATACGCTCCTCACCGGCCAGCTCCCCGGCAGTCGCACGGATGCTCCACTTCCAGCCGTATCGCCCCAGCGGTGCCGCGACCATTCGAGCGCCCAGGTAGTAGCCGGCACGTTCCGGAATCACCTGACCGTCTACGCGTCGTGCAGCCTCGCTCATCCCTCCGGAGAGCCAACGGAGCCGCAATCCTAGCCCGGACGAATCGAGCTCCGTGTGAAGCGCTCGCATGAGCGGCTGCTCCAGCTCCCGGATCCGGGCATACTGGCGACGAGCGTAGCCGTAGTACTCCCATTCGGCGTGACCGGGACTGACGGCGCGCGCAAGCGAGACTGCCAGCCCCTCGTTGACCATGAGCTCACGCAACGTGGCACGTTGTCCCGTGTCCCAATACGAGTACGTGCCTCCGGCTTGCGACACGAGCCGCCGCATTTCGGCGCGGCTCGACGGCGACGTATAGCGCACCGCGTGCGCGATCTCGTGCGCCAGCCAGAGCGGCATCAACTCAGGATCGAGTCCGAGTCCCTGCGTCGTGGCGTTGGCGACCGCGGTGAAATGCTCCACGCAGATGAACACGACGGCCCTACCATTGATCACCAGCTCGCCCGCGTTCGCCGCACCAACGCCTACCATCAGCACCACATCGATTTCACAGTCGATCGATAGCAATGCAGCACATTGAGCCTCTACCTCGCGTGCCAGCTCGACCAGGTCGTTCTGACCGAGAAGCTCATGAAGATCGGTGCGATCAGCTTCGATGGTCGCCCGCGCGATCTCGAGAAAGTCCGGGCCGTGAGGATCGAGAACGTAGTTATGCCAATAGGCTTCGAGGAGGGGCCGGTGTGCGTCGAAATATGCTTGATAGGCGGCGATGCGATCAGCGTTCCGTAGGACGGCAAGAAATTCCGGAACGAGATTAATGATCATTGGCGCTCACGTCGCGGGGAGGGAGGGAAGTCGCGGTAAGCGCGCGACAAGTTAGCTCAAACCGAACTGGCAGGACAAGGGTTGGGCGAAGCTGCGGGCTCTTGGTCGCGGGGATCAGATGCTCTCGGCGCATCGCTGACAGGCATTCGCCGCCGTGGCACACATTTTCCCTATCTGCCCAAGTGGCGAAGGACTGCGGAGAAGCCGTAATGACGACCCTGAAAGAAATTGCCTTAAGCTGCCCGATCTGCGCGAACCAGTTCAGTTCGCAAGCGGTCCTATCGACCAACTCTTTCGGCGGCAAGCGAACCGACTTTCATGAACGTGCAGTGGGCGCTCAGCCGCTGCCGTTTCTGATCCATACCTGTTCGCGATGCGGTTATTCGGGTACGGAGCGTGATTTTGGTGATGACGCCGAGATAAGCCCGATGATAAAGGAGCACGTCTGGGATGAGCTTGCTCCCAAGCTCCCCAACGGCTCGATGTCGGGATCCGAGAAGTACGAGTTCGCGGCGAAGGTCGCCATCTGGCAGGGGCATGAGCCGCGTCGCGTTGCCGATCTCCTTCTCCGGGCCGCGTGGTGCTGCGTGGATGAGGAAGACACGGAAGCCGAGCGCTACTTCAGGCGCCAGGCGGCGTGGAGCTTCGAAACTGCTCTTTCATCCTACGATGGCGTGGAGCGCGAGGAGCGCGGCGTGCTCACCTATCTGGTTGGAGAACTGTGGCGCCGCGTGGGCGATCAGGCCTTGGCCCGGGAATGGTTCGAGCGGGTGCCGTCCGAGGTCGACAACCCCGACAGCCACGGCTGGATTCTGGACGCCGCGCGGCAGCAGCAAAATCATCCGCGCGAGTGGTTCGGCTGATTCCGACATGCGCCGCGGCGCTGAACCGCCGCGGCGCCTAACGGGTGCCGAACAGACGATCGCCGGCGTCGCCAAGTCCGGGAAGAATGTAACCATGGTCGTTGAGCTCGCGATCCAGCGATGCACAATGGATCATTACGTCGGGATGCTCGCTGGATAGGCGCTGCACCCCCTCCGGTGCCGCTACCAGGCAAAGGAAGCGGATGTCCGAGGCGCCCGCGCGCTTGAGAGACGCGATCGCCGCGGCGGCGCTCCCGCCGGTGGCGAGCATTGGATCCAGGACGAAGAACCGGCGCTCGCTCACATCTCCCGGACTCGTGAAGTAGTAGTCCACGGGCCGCAGCGTGTCATGTTCCCGGTAGAGCCCAATGTGTCCCACCCGAGCGGACGGAACGAGTCGCAGAATTCCTTCGACCATGCCTAGCCCGGCGCGAAGGATGGGCACCAGCGTCAACTTCTTGCCGCTCACTCGCCAGCCGGTGCATCGTTCCATGGGTGTATCGACCGAGACCCGCTCCAGCGGCAGATCCTTCGTCGCTTCGTAGGCCATGAGCATCGCGATCTCGTCCACCAGCTCCTTGAAAATCTTTACGGGAGTCGCGCGATCACGCAGCAAGGTGATCTTGTGGCGGACCAGAGGATGGTCGGCGAGCACCAACATTGGAAATTCGGGCTGAGTCGGCATCATGGTTGGTCGAGTACCTGTGACGTGCTGCCACCCCGCGATCGAACAACTCGGACATGCCGCTACATGCCGCGCTCCGGCGGGCGACGAACGTGTCCGACGAGCGAGTCCTTCAACGCTCGATGCAGCCGGAGCGCGTCCTCACCTTCAGGCAGCTTCGCCAGGTCCACCGATTCCTCCGGATCATGCGCCAGATCATAGAGCTCTTCGCGTTCCTGAAACCAGTCGATGTACAAATGAGACCCGCTGCGGATGGCGTATGCGATTTGTCCATTCGGCCACGTGAGAGCTGCGAGAATTGGTGAGCCTGGGGGATGCCCAACCTCCCCGTCCCAGAATCTGCTCAGAGGCGATCCCGGAAAACCACTATTTTTACTTCCAGTGGCGAGGTACATGATTGTCACCGGCAAATCGCGCAACGTCACCGGCTCTTCGATTCGGACCCCTGCAGGGATCTTCTGCGGAGACGCGAGTAGCAGTGGAACGTTCAGAAGTGGTGAGTACAGACTGTTGCCGTGTCCGGACATCCCGTGCTCGCCGAACTGCTCTCCGTGATCGGAGGTGATGATCAACAGGGTCCGATCGAGGAGGCCGCGCGATGCAAGCGAATCGCGAAGCGCGCCCAACTGCGAATCCAAATACGCAATCATACTCTCGTACATATCGCGCTCCGGCCCGAGCGACTCGGCGGGCGGCTTGCCGTCGACATTCGCCGGTCGTCCTCGCCTGGGGTCATCTGTAAAACGCCGATCGAAGGGCGGTGGCGGAAGATACGGATCGTGCGCATCGTAATAGTTGACGAACGCGAAGAAGGGACGATCGGTCTCGTCGATCCAGTCGAGCAGTTCCCGGTTGATGGTCGCGGCATTCGCCCGGCCGTAGAGGTCGTAGTAGTTCAACGCCTCCTGGACGCGAGGACGCCAGAGAATACTCCGCCAAATGGATGAGCTAATGAGGATTTGGGCAGGGGAGATACGATAGTCGACGTAGCGAGTGAACCCGCGACCGAGTCCGAACTCCTCGCTACCATAACGCCGATTCGCGCTAAACCCCGCCGTGGCGTATCCGAGTTCGGCGAGGGACTCGGCGAGGGTCTGCGGCGTGGATTCCAGTGGAGTCTTGAAGCCGGCCTCCAGCTCATGCGGGTATAGTCCAGTGAACATTCCGGCATGCGAGGGCAGCGTCCACGGCGATGTAACCGTCGCATCGGCGAACTGAATTCCCTCGCGCGCCCAATCATCGAAATCCGGCGACGTTGGCCGTTCGTAGCCGGACAGGCTCAAGCTCTTCCACCGGACAGTGTCCAGAACGAGCAGCAGAACGTTCAGTGACTGGGCATGCGGGTTGTCAGCAGTGCGGCGAAACCAGGCCTCCCTAACGTCAGGCGCGGCGGCTATGACCAAACCGGCAAGGAGAGCCACAGCCGCAAGTACCACTGTCACGCGCCGTGCCCAACGTAGCAGCCGTTCGGGTTTCCGAAGGGCGAGCAGGGACAACTGCGCTGCCAATCCCGCGGCGAGGATGAGCCATGCAATCGCATGCAAACGCGGGAAGACCGCGAGGAGCGCGAACAGTGACAGAGTGAAGATGGTCGCAGTTCCCGCTCGAGCCAGCCAGAGTTTCTGCGTCGAACGCAGCGATAAGTGCAGTAGCACGCCGAGGGGAAGAAAGATGAGGAGGTTCGCCAACGGCGTCATCCAGAGCATCTGCGCATCGCCCTCGATCGGCACCTGCTGAATCGTGCGGCGGAGCAGCAGAAGGGGCGGCTCGAGCAGCCCGGTTAGGAGCGCGACTCCGCTGGCGAGCCACAAGAAAAAGTGGCGTGGTAGGAAGGCGGGGGTCGCTCCGTCCATCTGGGTCACGGCGTTTTCTCCAGGAGTGAGCGGCGGCGCACTCGGCGATCCCGTGCGTAAGTGCCAAGGTACGCGAACGGCGCGTGCATCGCTCCCCACAGCTCGGCAGCGATGTATGGGAGCGGCATCCGCTCGCGACGAAGGAAACGCCGCGGTACGCGCCCGATGAGCCATGAGATCCATCGCACCATCGTGCCCGCCACCAATCTACGTGGCAGGCGGCCGTCCCTCAGTCGCACCAGAAGGTACGTCCCGAACGCTCGACCATTATCGTACATCTGCCGCCGAAGTCCTGATCGGGTGGCTCGGTGAAAGTGCCAGACTATCGCGGAAGGTTCGTAGTGCGCGGACCAGCCCGCGAGCAGTAAGCGGTGGAAGATGTCCAGGTCGCCGCCGCCGTGCGAAGGAGTTCCGACATCGAGCGCAGTGTCGAAGTTTCCTATCTGGGCGAGCGCAGCGCGACGCATCGCCATGTTGGCGCCTACGCCGAGGTGCTGCGTTGCGAGCAGGCGCCACGGTTCGGCGGTGGCGGGATGAAGCGTGCGTGGCACGAAGCCCTTCGACATGCCGCCGTAAAACAGCTCGAACTCCTGCTCGGCCTGGGTCTCCAGCGAAGCCGAGGCGACGAACCCGGTCACCAGTCCGATCGCGTCGTCGGCGAACGCGCGGGCGATACCCCGGAGCCACAGCCGGTCAACGCGCACGTCATCGTCGGTGAACGCAATGATCTCGTGTGTGGCGGTGTCGATGCCGCGGTTCCGCGCCCAGTCGAGTCCAGGGATCGCTTCCTCGACGTAGCGGAAGCCATGCGATGAGGCGAGGAGGCGTGCCGCGTCGGTGGATGGCGCGTTGTCGACGACGACCACCTCGAACTCGGGATAATCGATCCGCGCGATGGCGTCGAGGCAGCGTGCGAGCGAGTCGGGGCGATCGCGAGTACAGATCACGACGCTGACAGGCGGCATCCTTTCCGTTTCTGCGGCTGCCTGACGTGCCTGGACGGCACTCCTGGTAAGTGCCGGCGCGGCGTCGGTGAGGGCAAGAGCGATCGCCTCACGCGTCACCGTCCCCTCGCGCGCTCCGGCCATCAACCACGTAATAGGAACCATCCCCGCTCGAAGGAGCACTCTTACCCATGTGACTTCGGCGGCAACGCGTATAGGAACCAACGCTTGGTTGATGTCGTGTTCGCACACGGCGATGGGCGGGCATCTGCCTGACGACTCTGGCTGCGCGGTCACGAGTCGAAGAGGCGCACAAACGCGCTGAAGGAGTGGTCGGCAGAAACCTCCAGGCGCGGCAGCGCGAGCATGGCATCGGCCGCGCTCGCCGTGCCTGTGCGGCAGGTGAACCCTGTTGCATAGCCACAAGCGGCAGCGAAATGATGCACCACCGCGTCTTCGCCTCCCCACGGGTAAGCCACGCAGTCGGCGGCGATTCCCAATTTCTCGGCGAGCTCCGCCCGCGAGTGCGCCAGCTCTTCCACCATCTGCGCTGCCGCGCACGAGGTGAGCCGGGGGTGCGATACGGTGTGCGAGCCGATCCGAACTCCCTCGCCGACGAGATCCTCAAGCGCCGGCCAGTCGAGTAATCGCTCATCGCGTCCGTCGGGATCCCACGCGTTGGTCTTTCCAACGTGCCCGGTTACGACGAACAGGATTGCCTGGAATCCATAGCGCTGCAGGAGGGGCCACGCGGTGGAGCCGAAGTCTTCGTACGCGTCGTCGAAGGTGAGCATGATACGCCGGCCATCGAGTGGACGCCGTGCCGCCACCGCCGCGCTCCATTCGTCAGGCGAAGCGGACTGGAAGCCGGCATCTCGCAGGTACGCCAGCTGAGCTTCGAAGTTTTCGGGATGTACGGTATAGCGCTTTCGCTCCGGTGCCGCTTCCGACGCAATCCGGTGATACATCAGGATAGGCAGACGAGATGTGCTGACGGGTGGCGGGGGCGCCATGACGTTTTCTGAGCCTTCCCAGCGAATACCCCGGGCCGTCGGACCCTCGGGAAGCACGCTGTTCGGCACTATTTCAATGACCGGCTCATCTGGCTTCGAGTAACCGTCGGCCAGGCGGCGGAAGCGCTGGATGCGGTAGAGAGGCGTACGAATCTCGTGCTCCAGCACGAGGCCTGGCACCGCTTGGAAGGTCTCCCCGATGGTCTTGGCCCCATATGGCAGGCCCCAATCAAATCCGGTATCGGCGGGCGAGTCGCTGAGCACGTGAGCGTGAGCCATAACGAGCGCGCCGCCCGGGGCGAGCCCCGCGGCGAGGCGTGTGGCGACTTTCGCCAGCGCGCTACGATCACCCATGTAATACAGCACCTCGCTGCAGACGACGAGATCGCAATCGCCAGGCAAGGAGTCGCTCGACAGATCAAGCCGGCGGGTCACGACGTTGCGGATTCCCGCCGACGCGCACCGGGCTTCGACGCGAGCCAACGCGATCTCGGAGACGTCAGCGGCGATCAGCGAGTTGGAGAGCGCGGCCAGTCGCACGGTAAAGTGGCCTTCGGCGCAACCGGCTTCCAGCGACCGCCGAAATGGCCCGTTACCAATGAGCGACAGCGTCTGATCGTATTTCCGCCGCTCGTAAGGTGCTTCGTACCGCCACGGGTCGGCGCCCGAGGCAAACAGCCGTTCGAAGTGGTGGCGACCGAATGCGGGCGCGTCAGCTGGAGTGGCGAGCGAAGCTGCGGAAGCGCGAGGCTGCGCTGCGGCGGCGGATACCGTGGATACGCCGGGGTCATAGGCGATGGCTCCGCGAGAAGTGCCATTGATGGCAAAAAACGCATTACCCGTCGCGTCAGCGAGCCGGCGGACGGACGCTTCGCAACTTGCCGGCAGGTCGGCGAAGCGTGAAGCGGCGAATCCAGCGTCCGGTGAGTCGTGGCGTGTCAGCACGGCGCCGACTCCCGCGAAAGCAGCCAACCCAAGTGCCTGACGCGCGCCGGGCGTGAGCGACACGGCTTGCGTGGCGGCTTGTAATGCTACCACCGGCCGATGTCTCACTGCCGATCGCTGCGCTGCGGCTTTGGCAAGTCGATCGCGGAGCGGCGTTGGGGAAAGCGCGCTGCCGATGAGAGCTTCGCGGACAATGACACGGCACAACTCGAATCCTGCGGCGTCGACGAGGACCCTTTGGATGCTGTTCCGGTCCACCGCTTCACCCACAACGAGGCGGGAGCGGTCCAGCGCGCCCGCCTCGACGAGAACGATCAGCGCTCCGCCGGCAAGCAAGGCGGCCCTCGCGCCGTTGGGCACATGCGGAATCGGCGCGCTCACTTCTATCGGAACTACCGCCGGCGAGGCGCGACCGGGCAGTTCGAATCTCCGGCGGACCAGACGACGCCACCAATCGAACCGGCCTGACGAATGCCAGGACTCCTCGAGGAAGAGCGCCCACCCGGCGCAGTCGTGAAGCGCGGTCGCGCGCTCGGCGGGATCGTCAGGCAGCCCCGAGCACATCATTCGCTCGCCGATCCACGCACTCCAACCGTCTGAGTCGCGCCTCATTGTCCAGGAGGGGTAAATCGTGTTCCAAAAGAAGCGTCCCAGAATCTGCCAAGCGAACGCGCTCGCGATGGCATCCGATACGACGGCGGCGCGAACGCGGCCCTCGATCACCGGCAGTTCGACCGTACCGAGCGCATCCCCTCCCATGGTCACTGTAATTCGGAGTCGTTCCACATTCCCGGTCGCCGGAAGATCTCCGACCGCTTCTCCCACTTCGACGTGAGCCGCCGCGATCAGCGAGAGCTGGCGAGCCTCGCCGGCGGTCTCGAGCATGTGAAGCTCGAATGCAAGGCGGGCCGTGCGCGGAAGATTCGGATCGCCCGTTATGCCTGCAAGCCGCTCCAGCAGGGTGTCAAGGAGCCTGTCGAGGGATGGCCAGCGTGCGGAAGATGTGAGCGTGGCGGGATCGGTATGCGATGCCGCGGCTCGGCCGATGATCGTTCCGATGTGCTCGGCGGCGCCTAGCGCAACCCCGGCGGCGACCTCCTCGAAGAGCCGACGGGCGTCCACACCACGAGCGATCTCGATGCCGGCCGGCCAGCCTAAGTGCGTCACCTGCGCATCGGTCAGTTCGTGGATGGGCTGTCCGTTGGCGTGATCAGGATGCGGATTCGACACCGCCGGATCGGGCGCGTGACCGACGGCGATCACCTGCAGTGCCTCCGCGGCGAGGCGCGACTGATCGCCAGTGATCGTCCCTTCGTGCAGCCGGTAGACAGCCAACGGGTCGCGGATCACGGCGAACCTCGCCCCTGCGCGCGCGACCCGTTGCCAGAGCTGCCAGTCGTGATGCACGATCCAGCGAACGTCGAATCCGCCTGCCGCGTCGACGCGCACGCGGTCGATGAGACAGGTGTGGATGGCGAACGCCGGGCGTCGGGCGAGAATCGGAAAGAGGTCGCCTTCTCCGCGACAGTATTCACTCTCTATGGCGCGGCCAGCGCGCACGAGCGTCCATCCGCAGACCGCCGCATCAGCCTGGGGCGAGGAGTCGAGCACTGCCGACAGACGCTCCAGGTGCTCGGGAAGGATCCAGTCGTCGGCATCGAGAAACAGCACCCACCGGTGTCTGATGAGCTCGAGCCCGCGGTTGCGTGCCGCGGCGGCGCCGGCAGACTCCTGCCTTACGATCGAGATGCGCGGGTCGGCTTCGGCGATTGCGGCAACGATTGCCGACGTGTCGTCGGTCGAGCCATCGTCGATGACCACCGCCTCCCATTCGGTGAACCGCTGGGACTGCAGTGACGCGAGAGTCTCGGCGATGGTCTTGGCAGCGTTCCACGCCGGGATGACGACGGACACGGCGGAGACCCGGCGCGGCGCCGTCTGCGCGTTAATCATGGGCGCGTCGCGGATATTGGGCTGGCACGCAGCAATGCTATGGACCGTGCCGTAGTGAGCGCGCGAAGGAGTTCGTCAGGCGGGGGTCGCAGGTGCGCGCCGCGCAGCGGCTCGCGGCCAGGATCGTCCAACAGCTGTCCAAGTGGCGTGTCGCCGAGGCGCAGGGCGAGGACGTCGGGTCGCGTCTCGTCCAGCCGTTGCTCGAGGGTGGACCAGTCCTGCTCGAGATCGACTTCGAGCACGCGGCGCTCAGGTGGCACCGAGGCCGCCGATGCAGCTCGCAGCGTCTCGAAGCTGGCCCAGCTTCCGACGGCGGCGGCGGCGCCGCGCCAGTAGGCGAAGTACATCACGCCGCCCTGTACGCGCCGCCAGGCACGGCGCATTCGAAGCGCCTCGAGCAGTTCGAGGACGCGCTCAGCGCTCCATACGCCGGCGTCGCCCAGGCGAGGCAAATCGAAGGCGATGCGCCTTACGAGATCGGCGCGTGGGTCAGGCAACCCCCGGGAGATGGCGAGGGATCGAAACGCCCATGGATGAAGCCGCGCGATGGCGATGTCCGCGGCCCCCTCGTCGTTCTTGCGCCTGACGAGCGAGGCGCCGCTGCGATTTTCATGGTGCCAGCCACCGCCCGCCTCGGAGAACACAAAGTTCGCGCGTCGCCTAACCATCCGGAGTCCCAGCTCGAAGTCCTCACGGCATCGCAGCGACTCGTCGAATCCACCGAGCGAGCGCCAGAAATCGCGCGGCACAGAAAGCAGACCGGTGAACACGTCGTCGTAGCCGAAGCGATGCCCCGGAAGGCGCATCCGCTCGAACTGCTGCTCCCACCACGCCCATCCGGCAAGCTCGCGGAAACCTGCGTATCGTGGGCGCGGGGCTCGCGGAGCTCCGATCACGACCAGCGGGCGGCCATCGTGCAGGCGGCCGTGTTCGCCGACCACGTCGCCGAAAGGCTCGATGTCGTCGTCGATGAACAGGAGCACGTCGCCGTGCGCCTCGGCCGCCCCAAGGTTCCGCGCGATGGCCGGCCCGC
>JBGTNB010000088.1:0-2943 GCA_041743285.1 Gemmatimonadaceae bacterium | reverse complement strand
CGACCGGCTCGCGCAGCCGCGCGATGAGCGCGTCGATCTCGTCCTGGGCCGATTCGTACGCTTCGCGTACTGCCGCCGCGTCGCCGGCAGTGGCGACATCGACCGGCACGGCGACCACCACGCGCGCCTGGGACTTGAGATTGTCGATGATCACCAGCGCGCGCGTGAAAACGAACAGGGCATCGGGCACGTCGAGCGTGCGTGGCGGCGCGTTCGGCAGCCGCTCGATGAGCCTTACGACATCGTAGCCGAAGTAGCCTACCGCTCCGCTCCAGAACGCGCCGAGCTCGGGCGCATCGGCCGGCGTGAATTCCGTTAGGCGGGATCGTAGCGCGGCGAGCGGATCGGAGAGCTCAGCGGTTGCATGCCAGCCGAGCTCCGGCGTCCATTCGTCCACCATCCGATCGTGCAGTCGCCAGGCACGGCGCGGCTCGGTTCCGAGAAATGTATAGCGGGCCCATGTCTCGCCGCCGGCCGGTGCGCTCTCGAGGAGAAATGCGAACGGATCGCGTCGCAACTTGGCGAACGCGGACACCGGCGTATCGGCATCCAGCAGGCAGTCGCGCCATACCGGAACGAGCGCCCCCGCGGTTGCCTGGTGCCGAAAACGCTCGAGTGTCGTCACGCCCGCGCTTGCAGGGGTCTACCCCGGTCATGAGATTGGTCCGTCATGTTTCGCTCAGTCGCGGCGTTTGCGGCCGCGTGTCTCGCCGCGCTGTCCGGCCTGGTGCCCTCCGCTGCCGGTGCGCAACAATGGAATGATGAGCGCTCACTCGCGCTCGTTAATCGCGCCACGGAGTTGCGCGACCGCCAGCTCGCCGACACCGCGCTCGTCGATTATCGCGCCGAGGCTCACGGATATCTCACGTTTCTGGCCCAGCTTGGTGAAGGGTTCACCGAGCCGCCCAGGATCGTGAAAGCTGATGAGCTCGCGCTGGAAGTCTACTGGCTAGCCCCGAACCTCAGCAAGCAGCGAATCGTCGGGCGGCGCGATACCCTGCTGCTGCCCACCGACATCAATTACCACCGGGACCACCTCGGTATCGTTCAGAACAACTTTCCCGACATCATCCGACTGGGCGATGGAGACGAGGTCGCCGACGTACCGCACCCGCTCTCGGTGGCCGGCATCGCCGCCTACGACTTTTCAATTCGTGATTCGCTGACGCTGGAGCTACCCGATCGAGCCATTCGGGTTACCGAGGTGGTAGTGCGCCCGAAGGATGACCGGATGCCGCGTCTCATCGGCGCGATCTACCTGGACCGGGGTAGCGGGGAAGTGGTGCGGATGTCGTTCAACTTCACGCGTGCCGCCTTTCTCGACAAGCAGCTCGAGGACCTGTTCATAACGATCGAGAATGCGCTGGTCGGCGGCAACTACTGGCTGCCGCGGCTACAGGAGATCGAGATCCGCCGCAGCGGCACCTGGCTCGATTATCCTGTGCGCGGAATAATCCGCGGTCGCTGGGACATCTGCTGCTACGAGCTGAACGTCGGCCTCGATCCGCGCTTTTTCCAGGGGCCGGAGATAGTGCAGGCGCCGCTGCGCGAGCGCGTGCGCCACCGCTGGGAGGGGACGGTGCTCGACGGCCTGCCTGACGAAGTACGAACAGTGGCCGATGAGGACGTGCAAAGGGTGCAGGAAGAGGCGCGCGAGCTCGTAAGGCAGCAGGCGCTTTCGCGCGCGCGCGGTGCGACGCTCTCCGCCCGCCGGCTCAGCGATTTCGTCCGTGTGAATCGTGTCGAAGGGCTTGCCCTGGGTGCCGGGACCACGCTGCGCCTGGGGAGTGGTGTACGCGCCGAGATCTCGGGCCGGTGGGGATTCGCCGACGACGAAGCGAAGGGACGGGCTGCGCTCGTTTGGGAGCGCGCGAACGGATTTGGTGCGGGGATATTCGGCGAGCGAGCTTATCGTGAAGCGGGGGACCTCGCCGAAGTCTCGCTGGTGCGCAACAGCATCGCGGCGCAGGAGCTGGGCAGCGATTACACCGATCCGTTCGACGTTCGCGCGGCGGGCATCTGGCTTGCTCTCGGCGAACGTGCCAGCGTGCGGCTCCGCCTCGAGGGTGCCGTGGAGCGTCATGGCCGGCTGGCTGTGAATGCCGCGCCGAGCTTCGGTGAGTACGAGCCAGTCATTCCAGCATGGTCGCTCGGTGCCCAGCGCCTCTCCTTCACGCTGGAGCGGCCGCTCCGTCCCGGCCCTCTGGGGAGCGTCGTCCGCGGCGACGCCGAGTTGCGGCTTCTGCGCTATGAGGGCCGCGATACCACGCTCACCGGGGGGCGGCGTTCGCTGGTGCGCACTTTCGCAAATCTGGAGGTGGAGCGGCCCTTGGGGCAGGGGCGTGTGATTCTCCGTACGATCGCCGGTGCCGTCGATGCCCCCGGGCAACTGCCGCCACAGGCACTCTTCTATCTCGGCGGACCAGTCTCCGCTCCCGGCTACGACTTTCACTTTCTACGCGCCCCCCGAGCCTTCTCTCAGCGAGCCGAGTGGCGAATGCCCGTCCCGGCGCCCGCCATTCCGCTCGGCCGCTTTGGGCGCACTCCGGCATCCGCCACACTCGCGCCATTCGTGAACGTCGCCTGGGCGGGCGAGGGAGGTGCAGGCCCTTCCGGATGGCATCCCAGCGCAGGGATCGGAGTCCTGGCGTTCTTCGACCTGCTGCGCCTCGACGTCGCCCGCGGGCTGAACGACGGGCGCTGGAGCTTTTCAGTCGATCTGACGCGGGATTTCTGGCGAATTCTCTGATTTGCGGGCCTTTCCGGAGCTTCTGAGCGGATTCGCTTCGCAGGGCAACGTTTCGTGACGGTGGAAACCCTACGGACGTCCTCAGATTGAAGCTCGCCGCTGCCATTCGTGCATCTCGAAACTGCATCATGCCCCGCACCGACGCCCGAGAATTCTGGATCGTCCCAGCCCTCCGTGCGCACCTCACGGAAGAG
>JBGTNB010000087.1:0-5844 GCA_041743285.1 Gemmatimonadaceae bacterium | reverse complement strand
CTCCGAGCCGAAGAACGCGACGATAAGAGCGAACATGATCAGCTCGCGCTCGACGAAGCGCAGGTAGAGCGCCACGGCGCCACCAAGCAACGCGCCGACGATCACCGATCCGCCGAGCTCCCACGCCACCGCGCCGGCCGAAAGCGCCGCGGCGGTATCGCTCGGCACGACTGCGCGCGCGACAGTCAGAGTCAGGCTGAACGCAAGCACCACCACCACGTCGGCGACGAGTACGATGCTGAGGGTCGTGCGCGTCACCGGACCCTTCGCACCGGTCTCGGTGAGAAGGGCCAGCACGACGGCCGGAGAATGGACGATGGCCACCGCCGCGAACAGGGAGCTGAGGGCGACGGCCTGGACCAGCTCCGTGTCCGCTAAAAAGGGGACGTACTGCCTGACCAGAAGCAGTGTGCCGACGATCGCCACGAAGGTCAGCAGTAACTCACTCGTCAGGATCGCAAGTAGCGTCTTGAGGTGCTCTCGCAGTTCCTTCCAGCGAAGCTCGGCCCCGGCTAGAAAGGCGATCAGCGCTATGGCCAGCCGGTTCACCGGCGCCAGCTCGGCAATCACGTTGGCGTCCACACTGCCCAGCACCGACGGCCCGAACAGGATTCCGGCGAGCAGAAAGCCGGTGATGCGAGGCAACGTCAGCGGCGTGACAAGCTCGCCGACGGTGTATGCCGCGAGGACCAGGAAGCCGAAGATGAGCAGCGACTGTGCGCCCGCTCCGTGTGCGCCCTGCTGGATCGGGATGATCAACGACATCCCGAAAAAAAGCAGCAACAGGACCGCGGCCCGCCGCATCTATCGCTCCTCCGCCGAGGTGGATTCCGGCAGCGCGGCAGCGGCGGCGGACCGTCGCGGTGCGCCCAGCAGAGGCGCCAGCACCGACTGGACGATGCGAGCCGACATTACATCGGTGAGCAGCACCGATGCGATTGCCGCGGTGAAGACGATGTTGCCTAGCGCCGCCCCTTCGAGCGTGATGTAGTCGAGTGCCAGTGCCAGCGCGAGCCCTCCCTGGCCGAGCAGCGCCAGCCCCCAGTCCTTGCCGAGTACCCCCGTCTGGCCGGTCGCATATGCGCCGATGCGGGCGCTCCAGATCTTTCCTATTACGCGCGCGACGAGAAAGACGGCCACCGGCAGCACCCACATCCGCAGGCTTGGCGCCCACGATGCACCTGCCACGATCAACAGCACGAAGTAGAACGGCCGCTCGGCATTCGATAGCGTGCGAGCGATGATCTCACGATGCCGTGATGTATTCGTAAGCGTGGCGCCGAATACGAGGGCGGCGAGAAGCGGCGAGAGGTGCAGATACGCCGCCGCTCCGGATATGAGAATCAGCGCTCCGCCAAGCGATATGAACATCCTATCGATAGTAGCGTCGTCGCCGAGGAAGAGGTGAAACAGTGCGCCACCGGTGACGCCTATCCCGAGTGTGATTACCACCCATTCCGTCGACGTGATCCGGTAACCGGGGGCAAGATCACCTGGGTGGTACAGCGACAGGAGCAGACCGAGCGTGGCAATGCCGACCAGGGCATCGATCGCTGTGGCAACCTGAAGCTGCCTGACGACCGGTCCGCGCTGCATGAGGCGCCGTGCGACGACCTCGATTCCAGTAGGTGCCGACACCGCGGCGATGGCGCCGAGCGCGATAGCCGGCACGATCGCCACCTGCCAGGCGAGGTCGAAAGCGTACCAGAACAGCAGCAATTCCAATCCGGCGACGACCGCCAGCGTCCCCAGCGCCTCGCCGAACGCTAGCCGGTACATGACGCCGGAGATGCGAACCAGGCCGGGCAGGTAGAACTGCGTGCCGACGATGGCACCGATCCATCCCAGCGCGAGCGTCGTCAGGGGCGCAAAGCCGGCGAGCGTATCGACCGAGAGCACGCCCGACACGCTGGGACCGAGCAGAATTCCCAGAATGAGGTATTCGGCGCCCGACACGAGCAGCAGCCGCCTTGCGAGCCAGTCGAAGGCAACATGCGTCGCCAGATAGGCGACCGCGACGGCGAGTACCAGAATGAGTCCGGCGCTCATCGGGGGTCAGGTTTGACGAAATGCGTAGCGCACGCTCACGCGGGACGCGCGCTCCTGCAATTGATCAGCGAAGCATACTGAACGCCCACACCGTCGCAGCCGTCAGCACCACGAACATTGCGGCAGCAACCAGCATTCGGCGGCGGCGCGCCCGTCGCTGCCGTTGGCTCATGCGGAAGCGGTTGGCGGCACCCCGCCTGGCGAGAATGCCGCGTGCCTGCTCCTCCGCGCGCGGCTGCGGCATGATCAACTGAATCGTGCCCTGTCCGAGCTTGGGTCGAGCAACCGCAACCTGCGTTACCCGCGCCGGAACGACGTCCGGTACATAGTTGGTCCACGGAACCACCGACCGCTTCTGCCCATCCGGGAGCAGTGCGCTGTCGTCCGCCACCTCGAAGAACGGTAGGAACCGTTCCGATTCGCCCCGATCGCCAGAGCGGAAGAAGCCACCCGCCACGCGATCCGCTCGCGGCGCCAGAATCAACCCCACCTGCCATGGATCCGGAAAATGCTCGGAGTGCGCGTGAACGTCGCGCAATGTTGGAGCGGAGCCCACGAACGCGGCGCTGTGATACCATCCAAGGAGTTGGAGTTTGCGGCGACGCGCCTCCAGATGGCCGGCATGCCAGGCAACCTCGGCGATTACTTCCTCCGAGCCTTCGGGAATGACGTAGCTGCTGCGGCTCGTGGCGCTCACATGCAGGTAGCGCACCCCGGTTTCGGGGGACTCTCGTCTCTCGCCTAACAAAAATCCGAGCAGCTCCTGGTTCGGCTGAGACCATACGTGGCGACTCACCTCGCGTATCGCGCCTTGGGTGACGAAGACGGTGTTCTCCCCCATTCCTGACGCCATCCCCCCTTCGGGAATCCAGAGAATGGAGCGCAGTATCGGCGGGGGGGCCTGCACGAGCGGCTGCTCGCGCGGTATTCGCGTGAGCGTTGGGCGGCCAGCCCGAACCGGGGTCGGGCGCTGTGCACTCGTCACTGACAGCCTCTCTCGAAGTGAGGGGCCGTCTTCTCGGTCGTTGGACGGCTCTGGAGAGACCGGGTCATCACGAGTCACAGGTGCGAATCCTTCGGGCCTCGAGCGCATGTCGATCACGCGCCCGGACTGGAGAGGCTACCAACGCCGACCGGCGAAGGCAATAGGTGACCGTCGGGGGCCATCAATGTACGGCCACTGAAACCTGCCATCCGAACCAGGCTACTGGGAACATCCGCGGTCACCGAACGGCAGGAAGTAGGAAGAAACGGGAAAGGGGAAACGGGAAACGGAAGAATAGGAATCGGGAGTTTGAAGCTGGGAATTGGAGAGGTCGAGCCGGAAACGAGAAACAGCCCGCGCGGTGCGCGGGCCGTTTCGAGCCTCTCCGGAGAGCGGCCGCGCTGTCAGAAGCGCGCCTCGATCTCACGGTTGCCAGTCCGCGCTGCATCCGCTGCCCTTCTCGCTTCCGCCCCCCGCCGCCCGATCTCGGACATGTGAGCGCGATTGCTGCTGACCGCCACGCCACCTTTTCGCCCCGCGCGCCGAGCTTCATCAGGGGTGAACTCGTGCGCCGTTCCCTTCTCGTGTGCCGCTCGCCCGCCCTCGCTGGCAATTGCGCGCTGTCGCGCGCGATCCATCGCCGCGAATCCCCTGCGCTTGCCGCTCTTGCGTTCCTCCATGGATCCTCCCGTGCGAAGCTCCAAACCCGAGCCGGTCGGGGCGGGACGCCCGTGCGCGCCCATACGCCGTGCGGCTCCAGAGCGTGCCCATCCGTTGCAAGTCACGCGCCGCCGATGGCAGAGTCTGCCAAGTATGTACGGGCGGGACAAGGAACGCGCAACGCGGAAAGCGGGAGGCTGGGCCTCGGTCGGTTACGAAATGCATGTCGCAGCGGCGGCTTTCATTTGCCGTTAGGCCCGGTTGAACGGCGGCTCCTCGTCGAGATTGGTCGAGAAACATCCGGGTCTCCTCCCAAGATACATTTGACCGCCACGGCTTGAGGGGCGTAGATCGGGGCGGTATCATTCACGGCTCCGGCGCGGTAGCCAAGTGGTAAGGCAGCGGTCTGCAAAACCGCTATTCGCGGGTTCGATTCCCGCCCGCGCCTCTGCTTCAGCCTGCCAGTACACAGCGCATAGCCCTCGGCCCCTCAATTCACACGCGCAGTAATGGCGTCTACCGCTGCTACGGCGTAGCTTTTCGCGCACGGAGGCGTCGCGCCGCCGCGGGCCCACCAGCGCGACAGAACATGAGCGATCCTGGACAAGTGACCGAGCTACTGCGCCGGTTCCAGGGCGGCGACCGGCAGGCGCTCGACCAAGTGTATCCGCTGGTATACGACGAGCTGCGCATTGCCGCGCGCCGGGCGCTCGCGCGCGAGCGCGACGGCCTTGCGCTCCAGGCCACCGAGCTCGTCGACGAGGCGTTCCTCAAGCTCGTCGGCACCGACAACGTCGAATGGCAGGGACGCGCCCACTTCAGCGCCATCGCCGCGCGCGCCAGCCGTCAGATTCTCGTCGATCACGCCCGGCGAGTGAGCGCCGAGAAGCGCGGTGGCGGCGCGGAGCACGTCACGCTAGGCGATGCCGATGCCGCGGTGACGGTCCCCTCCGAGGAGCTCGTTGCACTCGATGAAGCGCTCGGTCGCCTGAGCGAGCTCGATCCGCGCCTGCGCACGGTGGTCGAGTACCGGTTTTTCGGTGGACTGAGCGAGCGAGAGATCGCTGGGGTCCTGGAGGTGAGCGAGCGCACGGTGCAGCGGGATTGGATCAAGGCCCGCGCCTGGCTGCACAAGGAAATCTATCCCGCGGCCGGAGCCGGATCGTGAGGTGCGCCCGCGCCCGCGGGGCCTGACGCGATGAGCACCGAACCGCGCTGGACCCGCCTGGAGCGGCTGTTCGACGGCGCTCTCGACCTGTCCGAGACGGAACGCGCCGCGTTTCTCGCGCAGGCCTGTCCTGACGACGCGTCGCTCCGTGAGGAAGTCGCGCGCATGCTTGCTGCGCATCGCGACCCCGGCGGCATTCTCGACAATCCTCCGCTGGCTCCACCGGAGTCACTGCGCGGCAGGCTCGAACGCACGCTCGAAGATCGTTATGCGATCGAGAGCGAGTTGGGTGCCGGTGGCATGGCCACTGTCTTCCTCGCCCGCGAGCGAAAGCACGCGCGCCGCGTGGTGCTCAAAGTCCTTCATCCGCGCGCGGCGGAGCATTACGGCGGCGCCGAGCGATTCTTGCGCGAGGTGCGCATCGCCGCCACGCTCGCGCATCCGCACATCGTGTCGTTCATCGACTCCGGCGAGTCGGACGGATTGCTGTACTACGTTATGCCGCACATCGAGGGCGAGTCGCTGCGCGCGCGGCTCAAGCGAGAGGGCAAGCTCGCCGTGGCGGAAGCGCTCACTCTGTTACGCGACGTGGCAAGCGCTCTCGCCTATGCGCACTCTTCCGGAGTGATTCACCGGGATTTGAAACCGGAGAACGTGCTCGTCGCCGGTGCCCATGCCTATCTGCTGGATTTCGGCGTGGCCAAGGTGGAGTCGCCGCTTCTCGGGGATGCGCGCCTTACGCAGGAGGGCATGGCCGTCGGCACGGTCGCGTACATGGCTCCAGAGCAGTTGGAGGAGGGTCACACAGTCGATCACCGCGCCGACCTCTTCGCATGGGGGCTGCTGGCGTACGAGATGCTGGCGGGCCGGAGGCCTGACGATACGTCGGCAGATGGCGGCTCTAGCGGCGCAGCATTGCGCCGCCACCGGCCCGACGTTCCGCGCGGCCTGGCTACGCTCATCGCCGCCTGTCTTGCCCGCG
>JBGTNB010000086.1:0-3440 GCA_041743285.1 Gemmatimonadaceae bacterium | reverse complement strand
CCGAGCACGAACAGCCGCGGCAGCGTCACCGCAAGTCAGGCCGAGGTGCGGTTTGCTCAATGGCGTCGGCGCGAGCGAGCAGGTCGGCGGTGCTGCCGGCTTCGGAGGCCAGTTCAAGCGCACGCGCCAGCACAGGGTCCTGATCGGCCCGACGCACGAACTCCGCCTGCGGACCGAACACGTAGCGCGCGATCTCCGCGCCAAGGAGCCGCGACACGACCGGCGTGCCGGTATCCCACGCCTCACGCGGAATCATGATACTATCGGAGCTCAACCGATTCCGGAGCTCCTCGAGCATCGCATTCGTCACGACGAAATCGCGGCTGCGCACAGTACCGCGCTCCTTGATGTCCAGCGCGAACTCGATGATCGCATCTCTGAATCGAGGCACGTCCGCCCCAAGCGCCTGCTGAACGCGCATCGCCGTACTGTCAGCCTCCGGCGCCTTCGCGGTCACATCCGGCGCGATCCCCCCGCCGCCGAGCACCGTGCGGCCCCCATCTGTTCGAAAACGCTCCGGCTCCGCCTGAATCGCCGGCTCGTCCTCGTCGGCGAACGCCAGTTGATCGGCCGGATCGATCGTCGGCCCCTGAATGCTGCGCCCCGACGGCGTGTACCAGCGAGCCGTCGTAATCTTGACGGCGCTGCCGTTAGGCAGGCGGTACACCGATTGCGCGCTGCCCTTGCCGTACGATGTCTCGCCGACCAGCAGCGCCCGGTCGTGATCCTGCAGCGCACCGGCGACGATCTCCGACGCGCTTGCCGATCCCCGGTCGACTAGAACGAGCATGCGCAGCGCGGGCCATTTCTGGGCCGAGCGGTCGATGTACGTTTCGGTGGCCGACGGTGTGCGGCCGAGCGTAGCGACGATCGTGTCGCCGCGGTCGAGAAAGAGCTCGGCGACGGCAATACCCTGCTCCAGCAGGCCGCCGGGATTTCCGCGAAGGTCGAGGATCATCGACTCCATCCCCTGACGGCGGAGGTCGATAACCGCCTTCTCCAGCTCCACCGCCGTCGATTCGCTGAAGACGTTGAGATCCACGTACCCGATCCTCGGCCGCAGCATCGACGCGCGACGCACGGACGGCGCGTGAATCACAGCGCGCGTAATCCGAAACTCCAGCGGATCGGATACGCCGGGGCGATCGATGGTGAGCGCTACGCGCGATCCCGGCTCGCCACGCAGCGCCCGCCGAGCCTCGTCAGGCTGCATTCCCTCCGTAGGCTCGCCATCAATGGCGATTATGCGATCGCCGGTCTCGAGGCCGGCGCGCTCGCCAGGCGTGCCCGGCAGCGGCGCGATGATCGTTATCCAGCGTTCCCGCGAGTCGATCTGGATCCCCAGCCCCGCATAGTTGCCGGACGTGCTCTCGTCGAGTCTCGTCAGGCGCGCGGCTGACAGGTAGGCCGAGTTCGGGTCGCCCAGCTCATCCATAAGCCCGGAAACGGCTTTCTCGTAAAGCTGCTCCTGAGTCAGGGTGTCGACGAACTGGGTCGCGACGTGCTCGAGCACCTGCTCGAAAAGCCGGGCGCTGCGAATTTTGCCGTCAGTAGTCTCAACCCCGCGCTGCAGTAGCCAGCCACCCATTACGAGCGCCGCGCTGAAGGCGATGATCGTCATCCACGCCCGCACGCGTAAGGAGCGCTTGTGCGCCGGGCCGCCGGTCATCTGGCTCCGGCTCCGGCGGCGATTGAAACCTCGGGAAACGCCGCGCTCACCGCATTGCGCACGCGAGCAGCTACATCTTCCTCGCTACCAGCGGCGTCCAGGGCGACGACCGGGCCACACTCCGGATGGGCGCGCTGCCACTGCTCGCTCTCGGCAGCGCGAAACGCATCGGCGACTCGTTGATGGAACGCCCTTCCCGCCCGCTCCATCCGGTCAGCCGCACCACGACCGGCGGCGCGGGCGAGTCCCGTGTCGGCAGGCATGCGCAGCAGCAGGGTGAGATCGGGAACCAGCCCGCCGGTCGCCAGTGAATTCGCCTCACGCACCGTACGCTCGGGGAGCTCCCGACCGCCGCATTGATAGGCATAGGTGGAGAGAAAAAACCGGTCGGCGATCACCACCGCACCCCGGTCGAGCGCGGGGCGAACGACGCGCTGCACCAGCTCCGCTCGCGAAGCCATGAACAGCAGCGCTTCCGCCTCCGGCGTCATTTCACCTTGGCCGGCCAGCAGGATGGCGCGAATCCGTTCGCCCAGCGGGGTTCCACCAGGCTCGCGAACCAGGCAGACGTCGAGGCCCAACGACTCGAGGTCGCGATGGAGCCGGCCGGCCTGGGTCGACTTTCCCGCGCCTTCCACCCCTTCGAATACGAGAAGCCGGCCGCGAGCCATCGCCCGATCATCCCAGCGTTATGATCGGGCTGGTCGCGCCCGCTCGAATTCCCTCGAGAATCCACTCGTTCACGCGAGCCATCACCTTGTCGAAGTTCTCCTGCGCGACGATCATCTGTTGATAGGCTCCATTGCCTTGAACCTCGCCCAGAAGCGTGTCGAGCCGCTGCTCCATCTCCGGACCAGGCTGCTCGCCGCGCTCGATCATGCGCTGTGCCTCAAGCTGCAACTTTTCCATCTCACGCAGCAGCGCCGAGGCGGTGGCATCGCCGTGCAGCACCTGGCTAACGCGCTTCATGTTCTGGTATTCAGTACTCTGGCCGATCAACCGCCCCAAGTCACGTGCCCTTTCCTCCAAACTCATTCGTCCACCCGTGTGGCGAGGAGAATCCGATCCCGGCCAGTGAGATCCGGCCGGACGATCACATCGCGGAAGCGCGACTCGGCTCTTGCCATCGCCGCCACCTGACTGCTCCTGCGCGCGTCCACCTCGATGGCCAGCAGGCCACCGGGGCGCAGAACGTCAGGCGCCTGACGGATCAGCCGGGCGGTGTCGCGAAGACCTCCATCGGCGCTGTAAAGCGCAGTTGGTGGCTCCCAATCCCGCACCGAGGCTGGAAGTTCGCGCGCTTCCGTATGTGCAATGTAGGGAGGATTCGCCACGATCGCATCCATGCGCGTGCCGAAAAGAGGGGTCAGCAGTGAGCCGGCCCGCAACTCGACCGGGCAGCGAAGCGCTGCACTACACCTGCGGACGTTGCCTGCCGCCACCTGGAGGGCGGCTGTAGAGACGTCGGTCGCGATCACCCGTGCGTAGCGCCCCTCGGAGGCTAGGGCGATGGCAATCGCCCCGCTTCCCGTCCCAATGTCGGCCACGACGCCGCCGGAGACGCAGGCCAGCACCTCGTCGACGAGCCGCTCGGTCTCTTGGCGGGGTATGAGCACCCGCTCGTCTACCTCAAGGGTGAGGTGACGAAACGCCGCCCGCCCAACGGCGTAGGCGAAGGGTGCACCGCCGGCCCTGCGCAAAGCGGCCGCGCGGGCCCGCTCGACGACGAAAGGCGCAACGATCTCGTCGCAATGCTGCGCCGCCCAGAAAC
>JBGTNB010000085.1:0-9650 GCA_041743285.1 Gemmatimonadaceae bacterium | reverse complement strand
GAACGGGGGCGGGGGTTCTGGAAGCAGGGCAAGTGCTGCGCTGAGATGAGAGATGCGAGTTCCGAGGACGAACGCCGGAGTGAAGTGCGCGCCGGGCAACTCGTCCTCTCACCTCGACATTCCCCATCGCGAATTGCAATTCCGTCCCCCCTCGCATCTCGAATCTCTTATTTCATGCTCAGCGCCACCGCCGGCGATACGTCGAGTGGCTGCCGCATGCACTCGGCGATCGTGCCCTGTTCAAACGCGGCGAAGAAGGCTTCGACGATCTCGGGATCGAACTGCTTGCCCACGTTCGTGCGCAGCTCGGTGACGGCGGCCTCGATCGACATCGATTTGCGATATGGACGCACGCTCATCATCGCATCGAACGCGTCGGCGACGGCACACAGGCGCGCGGCATGGGGAATCGACTGGCCTGACAGTCCGTCGGGAGTGCCCCGCCCGTCGTAACGCTCGTGATGCGAGCGGACGATGGCAAGTGCGACCGGCGCGTCGGCCAGCAACGGCTTGAGAATGCGCCAGCCGAGCACGGGATGCGTCATGATGTGCTCGTATTCTTCCCGCGTTAGGGGACCCTCCTTGTTCAGCACGGCCTCGCGCACGCCGATCTTGCCGATGTCGTGCAGCTGCCCACCCATGTCGATCGCGTGCACGACTTTCTCATCCAGCTGGAGCACGTCACACAACACTCGCATGTAACGGCTGACGCGAATAGAGTGGCCGCGAGTGTACGGATCCTTGAGCTCCAGTGCTTCGGCGAGTGACTGCACGCTGGCGAGGAACAGCGATTCCAGGCGATCGGACTGCTCGCGCACCCGCTCCTCGAGGTTTTCCTGGTATTCCTGGTTTTCCAGCATCAGGCGCCGCTTCTCCAACGCCTGGCCGATCCGCACCCGGACCTCATCGAGGGCGAACGGCTTCGTCAGGTAGTCCATCGCACCCATCGCGATGCTGTCGACCGCCACCTGAACGTCGTTTACTGCCGTGATCATAACGACGGCTACCGTAGGATATCGCGCGCGCACCTGCCGCAGCAGCTCGGACCCGTCCATGTACGGCATGCGCATGTCCGAGATCATGAGATCGACAGGCTCGCGAGCGAGCACCTCGAGCGCTTCGACTCCGGAACCCGCCTCGAAGCAAGTGAAGCCATCCCCGCCCATCAAGCGCGCCAGCGCTTGACGCAAACGAGGTTCATCGTCGACGATGAGGCTGCGGAGAGGCGTCCGCGCCGAATCGAGAGCGTGAACGGTCACCGTCACCAGCTCCCTGCTCGCACGAGCGCTCGCCGCGCCCGGACGTTCGCGCTATCTTCCACCAATCCCTTAGACATTATCTCTGATATGACTCGCATACTCGAAGACGAACTGGAAGCGCGATTCGGCACCCGCGCAATCCACGCCGGACAGCGGCCGGAGCCGCTCTCGGGCGCGATCATGACCCCTGTATATCTAACCTCCACCTATGTGCAGGACGCTCTTGGTGAGCACAAGGGGTACGAATATGCTCGTGGAAAGAATCCAACGCGGGAAGCGCTCGAGCGCAATGTCGCCGCTCTCGAAGGCGCCACACACGGATTCGCGTTTTCGAGCGGAATGGGATGTCTAGACTCGATCATGAAGCTTTTCCGATCCGGCGACCACATCGTTTGCGGCGAGAACGTCTACGGCGGCACCTTCCGGCTGTTCGATCGAATCCTGCGCAATTACGGGCTTACCTTCAGCTACGTCGACACGCGTGATGCCTCACGCATCGCCGATGCGTGTAAGGAAAATACCGTCGCCGTTCTAGTCGAGACACCGACCAATCCGCTGATGCGCCTGACAGATCTGAGCGCTGCCGCCGAGGCGGCGCATTCAGCGGGCGCGCTGCTCATTGTCGACAACACGTTCGCCACACCGTTCTTCCAGCGCCCCTTCGAGCACGGCGCCGACATCGTGTATCACTCCACCACCAAGTACCTGAACGGACACAGCGACATGATCGGCGGTATCGCGCTGCTGCGCGACGATGAGCTGGCCGATCGGCTGCAGTTCATTCAGAACGCGGCTGGCGCTGTACCGGGCCCATTCGACTGCTGGCTCGCCCTGCGCGGTACCAAGACGCTGCACCTGCGCATGCCCGCGCACGACCGCAACGGTCGCCAGGTCGCGGCCTGGCTCGCCGGCCGCATGGGAGATGAGCGCGTCATCTATCCGGGGCTGGAATCGCATCCGCAGCACGCGCTCGCCAGGCGCCAGATGTGCGGCTTTGGAGGCATGATCTCGGTGGAAACCGGGAGCAAGGAGAACGCGGCCAAGGTACTCGGCCGTACGCGGGTATTTTCCCTTGCCGAATCGCTGGGCGGAGTGGAGAGCCTCATCAGCCACCCGGCGATGATGACCCACGCGTCCGTTCCGGTGGACCGGAGGGACGAAATGGGCCTCTCGGAGGGTCTGATCAGGCTGTCGTGCGGGGTGGAGGATGTGGAGGACCTTTTGGAAGATGTGGAGCGGGCGTTTGAGGGCGTTTAATACAGCGGGAAATGGGAAACGGGAAATGGGAAACGTGTGAGAGCGATGCTGAGCACCAGCCGCAACTTTAGACCCTGGTGCGGAACTCCGGGCGGTCCTGCTCCGTAGTCCATTGGTAGTGTCACCATTCGCCCGAATGATGTATCGCGCCGAGCCACCGTTTTCCCATTTCCCGTTTCCCATTTCCCGTTTCCCGCTTTGCAGGTCCCCCATTCCCGACAAAAACAATGGACCGCATCACCCTCACCCAGATCGATCCCACCGCGTGGGAGCACCCGGCGGACCGTGCGGCGCTGAATGCGCTGCGGGCGATTCCGGGGTTCGACGAAGTCGTCCGCAAGATCGCCGGGTTCTTCGGCGAGCGCGGCGTAAGGCACCTGTTCTCAGGCAACGCCGTCCGCATCGGACCCCGACAGCGCCCAAAGCTGAACGGGCTGTACGAGGAAGTGCTCGAGACGATGGATTGGCCCGTTAGGCCCGACCTCTACGTCACTCAGACGGCGGCGGTCAATGCCGGCGCGGTGGGGTTCGAGAATCCATTCATCGTGATCAACTCCGGGATGATTGGGCTGCTCGACCGCGAGGAGCAGCGCACGATACTCGGACACGAGCTCGGGCACATCATGAGCGGACACGCGACGTACCGCACCATTGCCCTGCTCCTGCTCTATGTCGGCGTCAACAATCTACCGCTGCTGGCAGGGATGGCGCTCCTGCCTATCCAGCTCGCGTTGTTCGAGTGGTTCCGCAAGAGTGAGCTCTCCTGCGACCGCGCCGGATTGTTGTCCGGACAGGACCCCCTCGTTGCAATGAACGCGTTCTTCAAGATGGCGGGCGGCGTTCCCGGCATGAAGGATGAGGCAGGGTCCGAGGAAGGCGATTCGATCAGCCTCGACGAGTATCTGGTGCAATCCGAGGAGTACGAGCTGGGGGGCAACGCGGTGGACACGGTGTTCAAGTACATCAACACCGCCTTCCAGACGCATCCGTTCCACACGGTCAGGGTGGCCGAGCTGCACCGGTGGGTCCGTTCGGGGGACTACCACCGGATCGTGGGCGGAGAGTATCCGCGGCGCGACCAGCCCAAGCGGCCGTTAGGCGAGGACTTCTCGGATGCTGCCGGCTATTACGGCGGGCGGGCCCGCACCGTCGCCGGCCAGGTAGGGGACATCGTCCGCAATGCGCGCGACGCGTTCGGCGAAGCTTTCCAGAACCGGCCGCCAAAATGAAGGTTGTGATCGTCGGCGGGGGCGGTCGGGAGCACGCCCTCGCCTGGAAGATCCGTCGCGATGATCCAGCGGCGGAGGTCATCGTTACGCCGGGAAATCCGGGAATCGCCGAAATCGGAACGTGCGTGGAGTTGAGTGCGGGCGATGTTCCGGCGGTAGTGGCGCTCGCCGCCGCGGAACGGGCGGACCTGGTGGTCGTTGGACCGGAAGGTCCGCTTGCCGCCGGCATGGTCGATGCCTTGCGCGCCTCCGGCATTCCCGCCTTTGGCCCGACTGCCGCTGCCGCGCGCATCGAATCCTCCAAGGTATTCGCCAAGCAGCTGATGCATGACGCGGGCGTACCGACCGCGCGTGCGGAGCATCACATGAAAGCCGATGACGCCCTGCGTGCCATTCGAGACTTCGGTGCGCCGGTGGTCATCAAGGCCTCGGGACTGGCGGCTGGAAAGGGCGCCGTAGTCTGTGAAACGTTAGGGGAGGCCGAGCACGCGGTGGACGAGATGCTGCGCCAGCACGTGTTCGGAGCGGCCGGCGACGAAATCCTCGTCGAGGAGTTCATGACCGGTGAGGAGCTGTCGCTGTTCGCGATCACCGACGGCACGAACGTGGTACCGATGCTTCCGGCCCAGGACCACAAGCGATTGCTCGCCGGCGACACGGGACCTAACACCGGAGGAATGGGTGCCTACGCACCGGTGTCGCTAGGCGATGATGCGCTCGTCGCGAGTGTGGTAGCCGGCATCATCGAGCCAACCCTGGCCGCCATGCGCGACGGCGGCGATCCGTTCGCCGGTCTGCTGTACGTGGGCCTAATGCTAACTCCGGAGGGGCCCAAGGTCGTCGAGTTCAACTGCCGCTTCGGCGATCCCGAAACACAGGCCCTCCTTCCGCTGCTCGACTCCAATCTTCTCGACATCCTGTTGGAGGTAGGCCGGGGGGGTGACATACGCGGCACCACCCTGGAATGGAGCCCACGCGCCGCCCTCACCACCGTACTCGCTTCGGCCGGCTATCCGGAATCGCCCCGGCTCGGCGACCCGATCACCCTGCCGCCTGACGAGCCCGACGCGCTGATCTTCCACGCGGGGACCGGCCGCGACGGAGCGGGCCGCCTCATCACTTCCGGGGGGCGTGTTCTGGCCGTAACCGGTATCGGCGCGTCGCTTGCCGAAGCCCGTACGGCGAGCACCCGCGTGGCCGAGCGAATTCAGTTCGAGGGGCGACAGTACCGCGGCGACCTCGGTTGGCGGGAGCTGGAGCGCGCCGGTGCCGGAGCTACCCGAAACTGAGACTATCGCCCGCGATCTGGACGCGTCGCTCAAGGGCGCGGTGATCGACGGGGTGACGGTCGCACGACCGGACGTGTTGCGGGAAAGCTCGCCTGACGAGTTCATACGGCGCCTCGCTTCAACCACCATCGCCGGCGTATCGCGCCGCGCCAAGCTGGTCGTCATGACAGTCGACACGGGCGACCGGGTAGTGGTGCAGCCGCGGTTCACCGGTGCACTGCTGCTCGACACCGGCTCGCTCCCCGAGCACGAGCGCCGCTATTCCACTCTCGCGTTCCACCTGCTCGATGGACGGGTGCTTCACTACCGGGACATTCGGCGCCTCGGTACTGTCACCTTGATGGCGCCTGATCGGTGGGCGGAGTACTCGCAGGCGCTCGGCGTAGAGCCGCTCGATGCGGAGTTCACCCCCGACCTGCTGGGTCGCGTTTCGGCCTCGAGTCGGCAGGCGATCAAAAAGCTGTTGATGGATCAGCGGGTGATAGTCGGGGTGGGCAACATCTACGCGAACGAATCGCTCTGGCGCTCTGGCATCGACCCCTCGCGCGCTGCCCGCACGCTTGGCTCCGATGAGATAGCGGAGCTTCACGGCGCGATCGTTTCGGTGCTGCGCGAGTCAGTGGCCGCGCGCGGAACGAGCTTCCGCGACTACCGTGATGCGTCAGGCGAGCGTGGTGCCTTTGCCGCGTCGCTGGCGGCATATGGCCGCGGCGGTCTTCCCTGCACTCGCTGCGGCGCTCGGCTCATAGCTACTCATGCGGTGGATGGGCGCCAGACTGTTTTCTGTGCTCGCTGTCAGCGGTGATTATTCGTGCACAGCGGTCATTCCTTTTGCCGATCAACGACGCACCGGTCATGGGTCAGTTGTAATAGAAGTTTCGGTAGATTGAACCACAGAGGGCACAGAGGACACAGAGGAAAGCCTCACACATCGGCGTTACCCAGAGTGTGACGTTAGAAATATTGAACGTGCTAAAGCGTCAGCTTACACTTGTAAGGAACGCAGCGATAGGCAGTTGATCGACTGCAATCAACGCTGACAATTGAAAGAAACAGCGCTGAATTTGACGCATCCGCCGGCCGCTGTCCTCTGTGTCCTCTGTGCCCTCTGTGGTTAAAAACAAACGCACCTTCGGCCAGCATCATGATTTCGACTGCGACGCAAATCGCCGATGGACCGCTGCTCACACCCTGGAAGCCAGTATTGAATCTGAGCTTGACCGTCACCGCTTACGGTCATATCTATCCCGCTCACTCGTGAGTCCAGGCAAGCCGTCTGGATGTGCTCGCTGCCTTCACCCCGCTCCAGTTGGCGCGTCGATCCCGCTCGGCCAAACACTCGGAAGCATCGCTGGCGGCCTTACGCGAATACGTGCGAGAGCACGCGCGCGACCGTCCCGGCGTTTATCAGATGGTATCGCGGGAAGGCGAGGTGCTGTATGTGGGCAAGTCGAAGCGGATACGGTCGCGTTTGCTCAGCTACTTTCGCTGCATCTTTCCGGGGGATAAAGGCGCCCGGCTGATCCGCGAGGCGCACCGGCTCGACTGGACGTACGAGCCGAGCGAATTTGCGGCGCTGCTGCGGGAGCTGCGCTCGATCAAGCAGTTGCGCCCGCGCTTCAACGTGGCGATGAAGCGGGACGCGCATCACTACGCGTTCGTGAAGATGACGGGGGGCCGTGCGGCGAGGCTGATCGTCGTGCGCGGGGCCTCGGACGACGCCGCGGCGTACTTCGGGCCCTACTACGGGGCTCAGAGTGTGGGCGACGCCGTGCGCGAGCTGAACGACGTACTCGGCCTGCGCGACTGCGTCGATGATCGCAAGATGCGCTTTAGCGATCAGGAGGATCTGTTCGCGCCGGTGATCCGCACGCCGGGGTGCATTCGTTATGAAGTGGGAAAATGTCTGGGGCCGTGCGTCGCCGCCTGTACGACATCGGAATACGCGGACAGGGAGCTGCTCGCCCGCGCCTTTCTCGAGGGGTGCGACGATACGCCGATGCTCATGCTCCGGGATCGCATGACGACGCTCAGCGAAAAGCTCGAATTCGAGCGCGCAGCCGTCATGCGCGACAAGCTGCGGCGGCTGGAAGGGTTGCGCGAGCAGCTCACCCGCGTCCGCGTAGCGGTCGAATCGCTGAGCTTCGTCTACTTCGTGCCTGGCTATCGTAATGACGACCGGGTCTATCTGATCCGCCGCGGCACGGTTCGGCGCGAGCTCCCCGCTCCGCGCACCCCACTGGAGGACGAGCTCCTGACGGCCACCGTGCAGCAGGTGTTCGAGCCTGCCGAGCGTAACAGCGCCCAAGTGCAGGCGCACCTGATCGACGAGTTGATGCTGCTGGCAGCGTGGTTCCGCAGGCGTCCCACCGAGATGCGCCGGACGGCGGAACCGTCGGCGCCGTTGCCGCGTGCTGCGGCGGCGATGTGCTAGGGCAGCGCCTCTCGTAATGTTTGTGCAGCTTGAACCTTGCTGTAGTGCGAGTGCCTAAGTGCCAATGGGCCGGATGCCATCGTACCCTAGATCAGTGCTGCAGGTCGCCTCTACGCCTCGTAGGCGAGCGGCACGATCTGAACCTCGGCAATACCATCCGCAATCGTGAGAACCGCCACACTCGGCTGAATGTCGAACCGCCGCGGTCCGGCGGCTCCCGGATTGACCACCAGCTGCCTCTCGAACCGCACGACAAGCGGCCGGTGCGTGTGCCCATAGACGATCACGTCGGCGTCGTACCGCGCCAGAAGCCGCTCCGGTGTCGGAGCCCCAAGCTCGTGCCCATGACTCACATGAATGTGCACCCCGCCGATCTCCCGGTCGATCGCCTTCGTCAGGCGACGCTTACTCGGTACATCGCAATTGCCAAGCACTGCCTCGACCGGTGCAATCAGCTCCAGCTCATCCAGAATAGCCTCCCCCTCCACATCGCCAGCGTGGAGGATCAATTCGACGCCGGCAAAAGCGTCGTGCACACCGGGTCGGAGCAGCCCATGGGTGTCGCTGATCAACCCAATGCGTATCGGAGTGTCAGGCACTTGGCGCTTCGCCGCCACTGCGCCAACGTGTTCCCAAGTCGTGCGCAACTCCGATGTGATCCAGGACCCGCCCCGCGATGAAATCCACCAGCTCCTCGATCCGCTGCGGCCGGTGATAGAATCCCGGCGCCGCCGGCATCACCACCGCGCCGGCCCGCGTGAGGCGCAGCATGTTCTCCAGATGGATGGCGCTGAGCGGAGTCTCGCGTGGCACGACGATCAGCGGACGGCGCTCCTTCAAGGTCACGTCCGCCGCCCGCTCCACCAGCGATCGCGACGTCCCCATGCTGATCGCCGACAGCGTTCCCATCGAGCAGGGACAGATCACCATCCCCGCCGTCCGCGCCGAGCCTGACGCGGGCGATGCTCCCCGGTCGCCGTCGTCGAACAGGGTGATGTACTCATCCCATTCGCTCGATCCAACACGGTCGCGGAGCGCTGCCGCGTCGGCAATGTCGCACTCGGTCTGGAGTAACCGCCATCCGTGCCCCGACACGATCAGCCACACCTCGCGCTGCGCCGCGGCCAGCGCCTCGAGCAGCCGCACGGCGTAAGGCGCACCCGATGCACCCGTCACCGCCACCACCAGCGGAAGCGCGCGCTCGCTCACGTCAGCAACCGCTCGGCAAGTACGAACGTGAAGAAGACGATGCTGATCACCCCGTTCATCGTGAAGAACGCCGCGTCAAGCCGGCTCAGATCGTGTGGCCGCACCAGCGAGTGCTCGTAGATGAGCAGCGCGGCGACCACGGCGACGCCCGTCGCATACCACCAACCGCCGCCGACCCCCATTCCCACGGTGGCAAGCGCGAGCACGGTGATCGCATGCAGCAGCCGCGCCACGCCGATCGCCCGCCGTTCGCCCACCGCGGCTGGAATGGAATGCAGCCCCTGCTCGCGATCGAAGCCCACGTCCTGCAATGCGTAGAAGATATCGAAACCGGCTACCCAGCTCATCACCGCTACGGCCAGACCGGGAAGTATCCACCACGGATCGCTCCAGGCGCCGGTGATCGCCAGGTATCCGCCAACCGGCGCGATCCCCAGGCCGAGCCCCAGCACCAGATGCGCGAAGCGCGTGAACCGCTTGGTGTAGGAATAGCCGAGCACCCACGCCAGCGCCAATGGCGCGAGTGCAAGGCAGAGGGGATTGAGCTGCCACGCGGCTACGAAGAAGAGTGCCGATGCGACTACGACGGCCACCGACGCGCTGCGCAGCGAGATCGCCCCGCTTGGAATCTCGCGAGCGGCTGTCCGAGGGTTGAGTGCGTCGAGATCGCGATCGGCGATCCGGTTGAACGCCATCGCCGCGAACCTCGCCGCCCCGAACGCCAGCGCCACCCACAGCACCGAGCCGAGTGTCACCGGCGCCTGACGACTCGCCAGCACTACTCCCACCAGCGCGAATGGCAGGGCAAACAGGGTATGTGGCAGCTTGACGAAGTTGGCGTAGCGAACCACCGCCGACCGGCCGCCGAACGTCTGCCCTTCCCTGGTGCTCACGCCGACCGCGCGTTGAACCGGCGCACCACCGAATCGAGCGAACGCGCCGCCTGCGCCAGCGACTCGGCGGTCTCGCGCAG
>JBGTNB010000084.1:0-8455 GCA_041743285.1 Gemmatimonadaceae bacterium | reverse complement strand
CGGCGCCGCTGACGATGTTCGCTACGCGCTCCGCAAGATCCGCCGCGAGCCTGGCTTCTTCATCTTCGCGGCGCTGATCATTGGCCTGGGCGTGGGTGCGAACACGGCGGTCTACAGCGTAGTGAGCCCGCTGCTGCTGCGACCGCTGCCGTTCGCCGAACCGGAACGGCTGGCGTGGGTTGCGAGTGGAACCGACGGCGGAATGTCCGCGGTCACATCCCGCACATCGAACCTTCGGGATTACCGCGAGCAGAACCGCTCGTTCGAAGCGCTCACCGGATTCTTTGCCTTCTTCGACTACGGAAGCTACACACTCGTTGGCGATGGCCCACCCGAGCGTCTGGTCGGCGTCGGGACCGCGCAGAACTTCCTCGACGTGCTTGGCGTTAGGCCCCTGCTTGGCCGCGGGTTTGTCGAAGAGGAGAGCGTCTGGAACGGACGCCCCGCGGCGATCCTCACGCACGGCTTCTGGACGCATCGATTCAACGGAGATCCAACGATCGTTGGCCGAAGCCTGACGCTGAACGGCACGCCGACCGAGGTCGTTGGCGTCCTGCCGGCCGCATTCGACTTCGCCTCGACATTCGCTCCGGCGTCCCGCGTCGATTTCCTGGTGCCCTTTCCGATCAGCGATGAGACCGATGCGTGGGGAAACACGCTGTCGATGATCGGAAGGCTCAAGCCGGGAGCGACGATCCAGAGCGCTCAGGCCGATCTCGATGCGGTCAATGCCCGGCTGCAGGAGGCGGAGCCATCGCGCTGGGGGCTGAGGTCTCATGTAAGCGGCCTGCGGGACCACATCGCTGGGGACTTCCGGACCGCCATGCTGCTACTGGTTGCGGCCGCCGGCATGGTGCTGCTCGTGGCCTGTGCCAACCTGTCTAATCTGCTGCTGGCGCGCGGTCGCAAGCGAAGCCAGGAGATGGCAGTGCGAAGTGCGTTGGGAGCGGACCGTCGCCGCCTGCTCCGTCAGTTGACCATCGAAAGTCTGATACTGGCGTTATGCGGCGGCCTGGCGGGCGTTCTCATTGCCTTTTCGGTCACCCGATTCGTCGCTGCCAGCAGCGCGATAAGTATTCCGCTGCTCGGCGCGGTTTCGCTCGACCTCGGCGCCCTGATGTTCACACTGTTCGTCACTTTGGGGGCGGGGCTCATGGTTGGGATCGCGCCCGCACTCCAGCTCTCTAGCGGTGGGGAGAGCGCCACCATCAACGATTCAAGCCGCAGGTTGACCGAAGGCAAACGCAGCGCCGCGGTGCGCGAGGTACTGGTGGTCGCCGAAGTAGCTCTGGCCTGCGTGCTCCTGGTGGGGGGCGGGCTTCTGCTCCGGAGCTTCGCGCGCGTGCTCGATGTAGAGCTGGGATTCCAGCCACAAGGCGCGGTGGCATGGAGAGTAGATACCGATAGGGACTTCGAGAATCGTGAGGCAGCCGTTGCCTTCTACGACCGTCTGATCGCATCTGTCGAGGCGGTGCCCGGCGTCCAATCTGCCGGACTCACCGATACGCCGCCGCTCGGCCGCAACCGCGGTTGGGGAATTCGCGCCAAGGGCGTGTTTTATGAGGACGGCCAAGCGCCTGGCGCATTTCCCCGGATGGTCGACAGCCGGTACCTGCGTGTGATGGGGATTCCGCTGGTGGCCGGCCGGCACTTTACCGAGCACGATGACGCTACATCGGAAAGGGTCGTAATCATCAATGAAACCGCGGCAAAGACGCTTTTCCCAGGACAGGACCCCCTTGGTCGGATGGTGCTCATTTCGGGTCCCGATGTCGATTGGCAGGTCATTGGCGTGGTAGGCGACGTCAGGCACCAGTCGTTGGAAAAGGACTCGGGGCTGGAGATGTATCTGCCCATCGCGCAGACGCCCGATTACCAGGCGCTCACAATGGTGGTGCGCTCGCGGCTTCCAGCCCCATCGCTCGTGCCGGGTATCCGTGCCGCGCTGCGGGAGTTGGATGCGTCGATGCCTACCGGCGATTATCAGACGCTCGATTCGGTCGTCGATCGCGCGGTGTCGCCCCGGCGGTTCATTCTCGTTGTGCTGGGCACCTTCGCCGGCACGGCTCTGCTGCTAGCCGCGCTAGGCATCTACGCCGTTCTCTCCTACTCGGTGAGCCAGCGGATCCCGGAGATAGGGATCCGAATGGCGCTAGGCGAGTCGGCGGGGCGCGTGCAGCGACGTGTCGTGGGCCGAACGCTGCTGCTGGCCGGTGCAGGGGTAGCTATAGGCGCCGCACTTTCGTTCGCGATCAGCAGATTCATTCAGTCGCTGCTATACGGAGTTGAGCCGACCGATGCTCCAACGATCGCCGGCATGGCTGCCGTTCTGCTGCTGGTCTCAGTAGTGGCTGCCTATCTACCGGCACGCCGCGCGTCGCGGACGGATCCGCTGGTGGCGTTGCGGTCCACGTGAGCGCCTAACATAGTTGTCAGCAAGGGTTCTGTGACCTCGTGCGTGAACAGGCGAGAAGTGTCGCCAGGTCTACGGACCGCTCACATCCGCTGCTGCACCTCCGCCTGTTCGCGATATTCGAATATCAACTCCAATGTTCAAGCTGCTGGCGCCTGCCATGGCCATGCGGGGATCCCTTTGACGTGAGCGACGATCCTCGTAACGCCTGCTACCACACCGGCGCCTCCGAAGGCTTCCCGGGCAATCTATCCACAAATAGCCACTCGACGATTCCGCCCACGATCAAAACCGCGAATATCAGCCAGAGAACGCTCAAAGGTTCCACCATCGGCTACCAGAAACCGCGAATGCAACCAACGCCTTCAGAATTGATCTCCTTGACGGCAACGCCAACCAGGGATACTCTAAACGAGTAGACCGGTCGGTCTATTAGAGCCGCTCACAGAACAGGGGAGGCACGACCATGCGAGTTGCGAAAGACAAGGTAGAGGTGCAGATGGAGATTCCGGGTGCGGTGATCCGACAGCGAAAGGACTTTGGTGACGCCAGCGGATTACACAAGATCAGCGGCGAGTATTTCACGCTCGCGGCCGGGGTCGACACCACCCCGCTGTTCGCCGGCTTGGAGGGCGATCTCTGTCAGTGTCCCCACTGGGGCTTCGTCTTGCGCGGCGAGCTCACGACCACCGACGCAAAAGGCGCACAGGAGACCGTGACCGCGAACGACCTGTTCTACTGGCCGCCGGGGCATAACGTCAAGGTCAACGCCGATGCCGACATCGTAATGTTCAGTCCCCAGCGCGAGCACAGTCACGTAATCAACCATATGATCGACAAGGCCAAGACCTGATGTCAGCGCGAGCTGCGAGGCCATACTCGTCAGGTTCCGTCTTTTGACTACAGCACAACTGACACATTCAACAAAGCAGCGCCTGCTCGATGTCGGTTTGCCCATGCTGCTCGAGCATGGTTATAACGGCCTTGGCATCCAGGCGCTGCTCCAGGCCGCGCGTACGCCCAAGGGTTCCTTCTACCACCATTTCAGGGACAAACAGGACTTCGCGCTCCAGGTCATCGATCAGTACATGCGCGAGGTACATTCGACTCTCGATGATTGCCTGGGCGACAAGGGCCGCCCGCCGCTCGAGCGAATGCGCCGCTTCTTCGAGCTGATTCGGGAGAACTACGAGAAGGAGGGGTACTTGGGCTGTCTGCTAGGCGGGCTCGGTCAGGAACTTTCGGGGGCGAATGAGGTGTTCCGGCACAGGATCGAGAAGTGTTTCTCCGAGATAGCGGAGCGGACCTCTGATTGCTTCGAGGAGGCGCGTCAGCGAGGCGACATCCCCGCCGAGGCAGATCCGCGGCGCATGGCGAGCCTTCTGGTGGACTGCTGGGAAGGAGCAGCGCTGCGGAGCCGGCTTAGGGGGAATGCCTCTCCACTAACCGCGATGCTCGACTTTTTCTTCCAGTCGGCGCTGGGAGCGGACGCTACCGCAGCTCCTACTCCCGCTCGACCCCCGCCAGCCTGACGAACCATGGGTCAGGCTGGCCGGCCCGCCGTCAAGCGTTGCATGATCTCCATCAGGGACGAATAAAGGAGCTTGCCGCAGTTCATGGCGACCGGGTTCTTCCAATGCGAAGTCGAACCGACCATCGTTGAAGATTCCATCGGGCGCCACGCTTTCACGAAGGTCCAACGTTATGTCTGGCCAGGAAGATATTCAGATGCCTCCAAGCTCTCGACGTCTTGCGATCCTGCTCGTCGCAATGTTGGGGACCTTCCTCGTCGTCCGTGGCGGAATGTTGCTGCGGCCGGACGCGGATGTCTTCGTGGCAGGCTTCAACATCCACCACCTGTATACTGGCGTAATCGTCCTGACCATCTGCGTCATCCCACTGGTCGTCGGTTCACCGAAAGCGCGGACGGCCGATCTGTTGGTCGGTGGACTGGGCGTCGGACTCTCGCTCGCCCTGGACGAAGTCGTGTATTTGATCGCGACCGATGGCAGCAACCAGGCTTATCTGACTCCTGTGTCATGGATTGGCGGCGCAACGCTGATACTCCTCGCCTCCGGTTACGCCATCGCAACCGCACGCTTCTGGCACGGAACGAAGGCGCCGGGCGAACCTGGTTAACCCACGGCCGATGTGGTTACCGGAGCGGGTAGCCGCTGGCGCCGCGTCAGGCCGATCGCAACGTGACCGTTGGATCGACTCGTGAGGCGCGCCTTGCCGGTCCGAGCGCCGCGACGAGTGTCACCACCATTACGATCAGCGCCGCTCCCACGAAGGTGAGTGTGTCCGTGGCGCTCACGTCGTAGAGCATCGTGTCGAGCACGCGCGTGAGCGCGAAGGCGCCCATCACCCCCACGATCACCCCCGCGACCCCCAGGCGAGAGCCCTCCACTACGATCATGCGAACGACGTCGGCTGGTCGAGCACCGAGCGCCAGCCGTACTCCGATCTCGCGACTGCGTTGGCCGACGATGAGCGCGATCACGCCGTAGAGGCCGACGATCGCAAGTATCAGCGCCGACGCGGCGAAAATGGCGATAAGTATCATGTTGAATCGTTGGCGCGATAGGGAGTCGTTGAGCACGTCCTGCATTGTTCTCACGCTGCTCACCGTGATCGCTGGATCCACGGCGCGCAGCTCGCGCTTCACCGCCGGGATGGCGCCCAGCGGGTCGCCCTCGGTGCGGACGACGAACGTGAGCCCAGGGTATGGCAGCTGAGACTGCGGCACGTAGACCTGCGGACGCCGCTCGTCGTCGAGCGATTGCTGCTTAACGTTCTCCACGATTCCGACGATAGTATGGAGCTTGTCTGGGGTGAAGGTGAATGTCGGGGTCATTGTTTGCCCCAAAGGGTCCGTGGCGTTAGGGAGATACTTCCGGACGAACTCCCTGTTCACGATGATTGTGCCGGCTCCGCTGGCGTCGTCACGGGAATCGAACGCGCGACCCGCCACCACGTTTATCCGGGCCGCTTCGAAGTAGTCGCCGCTGACGACGTTGTATTGCGCGTGAGGGCCTTGCCCCGGCGGATCTGGGGCGCGCCCCGTGATACGTAGCCCGCCACCTTCCCACGCGCCACCTAACGGCAGCGAGCTCACCGCCCCCGCAGCAATCACGCCGGGAATCGAGTTCAGGTTCGCCGCGGCCTGGTTGAGCTTCGTCGCCCACATGGGCCCGTCGCGCGTAGGATTGAACTGCCCCGCGATCGGGAGACCTGCACTCAGGGTGAGTACGTTCGTCGCATCGAAGCCGGGCTGCACCTGCTGGAGCCGCACGAAGCTACGCGTGAGCAGCGCCGCGCCGATGAGGAGCATCAGCGAGAGCGCCACCTCCGCGCTAACGAGCACCTGACGACCGAAGCGCCTGCCCCGGTCACCGGTGGAGCGCGTGCCGCCGCTGTGAAGCTCGGCGGAGAGCCGCGTCCATCGCACCGAGTACGCCGTCGCTATGCCGAATAGCGTGCCCACGACGAGCGCCACCAGCGCCGCGACCGAGAGAACGCGCCAGTCGATGCCGACGTCGTCAGCGCGCGGCATCGAGCCCGGCACGAGCGCGAGCATCACCCTGGCGCCCCAATAGGAGAGCGCCATGCCGAGCGCGCCTCCGGCGGCGGCAAGAACCATGTTCTCCGTGATGAGTTGGCGCGCGATGCGAGCCCGTCCAGCGCCCAGCGCTGCGCGCACAGCCAGTTCCCGCCTCCGGCTCGTGGCACGCGCGACCAGAAGACTTGTGACGTTCGCGCACGCGATGACGAGCAGGAACAGCACCGAACCCATGAGGATGAGAAGGCCACGCTTCACCGTGCCGCTAGCCTGCTCGGCGAGAGGAACGAGGCGGTAGCCGAGTTTGAGGTCAGGCGCGTTCTCCGCGAGGAACTCACTCATGATGCGACCCATGTCCCGCTCTGCGTCATCCAGGCTCACACCCTGCTGGCGCCTGTGCACGGCAGAGAGGTTCATCGTGCCGTAGTTGACGACATCCGTCGAGTCGAACACGAGCGGCGTCCACACGTCGGTGCGGAGCGCGAACTGAAAGGGCGCGGGCAGCTCGGCACCGCGCGGGAACGAGAAGCCGGGAGGCATCACGCCCACCACCGTGAACGGCTCGCCGCTCAGGGTGACGAGCCGGCCGACGATGGACCGATCCCCGCCGAACCGGCGCTGCCAGAGTGCATGACTAATGACCGCGACGCGCGGACCGGCGGGCACGGCGGACGTAGCGTCGAACGCCTGGCCGATGAACGGGCGCACACCCAGGACGTCGAAAAGCGCGGGGGAGACGCGCGCGCCGTCGACTGGTTCCGGCTCGGTGCTGCCGGCTTCGGACAACGAGTACGACCAGGCGCGGAACGCGGCCATCTGGCCGGTCCGCCCGGTGGCACGCTCGATGTCGCTGTAGAAACCGCTGGTGTGTGGGAGCTCGCCGGTGCTGCCGTCCTCGTTAGGAGCGGTAATCCAGATCATCGCGAGCCGAGATGGCTCGTGGTAGGGCAGTGGTCGGACGAGAACGCCGTTGACGACGGTGAATACCGCGAGTGTCGCTCCAATGCCGAGCGCAAGTGTGGCGATGGCGGTAAGAGCGAACGCCGGATTGTTTCGGAGCGACCGCAAGGCGTACTGCACGTCCATTCGAACGCCCTGCCACCAGTCGCGCCTCTCGCGCTCCTCGTTCCGCGACGCTCGGTGCCGCGCCAAATCCGATCTAATTGTCTGGACGTCGCCGAAGGAGGTCGCTGCTTCGCGCCGGGCCTCGTCGGGACTCATCCCTTTCTCGATGAGCTCGCGCGTGCGCATCTCGAGATGGAACGCGACCTCGTCATCCACGTCCCGCTTCGCGTCGGGCTTGCTATTGGATAGGCGGAAGGAACGCTTCGTCATTGGAGCTCCTCAGGTCGAGGCCAGCGCGCTGGCGACAGCGCGAGAGTACTGCTCCCAGCGCTTTCGCTCGGTGCGCAACTGCGTACGCCCGAGCGGTGTCAGCGTGTAGTACTTGGCCTGGCGACCGGTCTCGGACTCACGCCATTCTTCGCTCAGCATCCCTTTGCGCTCGAGGCGGTGTAGCGCCGGGTAGAGTGCGCCCTCCTGCACGACGAGCACGTCGGACGTCGTCTCGCGGATCCAGCGCGCGATGGCGTACCCGTGCGACGGTCCCCAGGAGACGGCCTTGAGGATGAGCAGGTCGAGGGTGCCGGTGTAGAGATCGGAGCCAGGCATAAGTGACAAAGGTATGGAGTGGCATGCCTATGTCAACTAGGGGTGGATGTCGGAACTGGCGACGGTGCAGGGACGAGAGGGCTAGGCACCAAGCGCGCCGCCGACCGCGCGCCCTCACTCCCATACCAGTCCGAGCGCCGTAGCTGGAGCGGCTTGATGCCGTGAGAGTACAAAGGCGGGGAACAGAGTAACCTCTCTGCCGCGTTGGCTGACGGAGAACTGTTGCCCGCAGCGAGAATCGGCCTTCGCAACTCGAAGGTACTGGAGCCCACGGCGGAGGTATACACAATGCTAGTTGCCACGGATCGTCAGGTGCTTCGCGTGGATGCGAGTACTGGCGTCGTCACACCGTCGAGTGGCCTAGGAAGCGCCGCACCCACTTGTCTGGCGGTCGATTCACTCAGAGGGATCGCCTGGTGTGGCACGCATCGCGGCGGCGTGTTCCGCAGCGATGACGGCGGAGCGAGTTGGGCGCTTAGCGGACTTGCCGGGGAAAAGATCATGGCCCTAACGGTGAGTGCAGCCGAGCCGGAGCTGCTGTGGGTCGGGACCGAGCCGAGCGCGGTCTGGCGCTCGGAGGATGGGGGCGCGACGTGGCAGCGCACGACCGATGTCACGCAGCTCCCGTCGTCACCCGAGTGGGCGTTTCCCCCGCGGCCGGACACCCATCACGTGCGCTGGATTGCCAGCCATCCGTTCGACTCCGACCGGCTGTGGGTTGCCATCGAGGCCGGCGCGCTGATCTCTACGATCGACGGCGGCCGGACCTGGCGCGATCGTGTCGAGGGCGGGCCGTACGACACGCACGA
>JBGTNB010000083.1:0-9303 GCA_041743285.1 Gemmatimonadaceae bacterium | reverse complement strand
ATGCTGCCGCTCGATCCCGCCCGGGGGTGGGCGCTGGACCTGACGCAATTGCAGCAGCTGCTCAGGCCCACTACGCGGCTCATCGTAGTGAATTTTCCGCACAATCCGACGGGCGCGCTTCCTTCGCGAGAACAATTCGAGGCGTTGCTCGATCTCGCGCGGTTCGCCGGATGCCGCGTGCTTTCCGATGAAGTGTATCGCGGGCTCGAGTCGAGCCCGGGCGACCAGCTCCCTGCCGCCTGCGACCGTTATGTACACGCCATAAGCCTTGGCGTCATGTCCAAGGCCTACGGACTGGCGGGGCTGCGCATCGGCTGGATTGCCACGCGGGACGCCGAGGTGCTGCGGCGCGCTGCGCAGTTCAAGGATTACACTACTATCTGCGCATCGGCTCCGAGCGAGCTGCTCTCGATCATGGCACTCCGTGCTCGTGAGGCGCTGTTCGAGCGAGCCTGCAGCATCGTTGCCACCAATCTCGCCCGGCTCGATCAGTTCTTTGCGGCCCATTCAGAGCAGTTCGCCTGGCAACGCCCACGTGGAGGAAGTACGGCATTTCCAGAGCTTACGACCGGCGAGCCGATCGATGACTTCACGGAATCACTCGCCCGAAACGAGAGTGTACTGCTCCTTCCGGGCACCCTGTTCGATCATCCCGGCAATCACTTCCGCATCGGCCTGGGCCGCACCGATCTGCCAGATTCCCTATTCAGAATCGAAAGGTTTCTGAGAGCGCGAGCGGGAATGGGGAATGGGGAATGGGGAATCGGGAACCGGGAATCGGAAATCGGGAACTCTACATAGCTACTTCGCACCGCACTCTCCTTCGCACTTCGCACTTCTCATTTCGCCCTCTTCCCTCGTCCCGCTTCCCTCGTCCCGCTTCCCTCCTCCCTCGCATGAACCTCCCCGCCGCCGTCCGCCACCTCAAGCGCGCCGACCCGCGCCTTGCCACCGTCATCGAGCGGGTGGGACCATGCCGGTTCGAGACGCACGCCGAAGGTACGCACTTTCAGGCGCTGCTACGTTCGATCATCTACCAGCAGCTATCCGGGAAAGCCGCGGCAACCATCCATCGCCGCGTCATCGATGTGCTCGGCGGCAACCCTGTGCCCGAGGCAGTGCTGATGACGAATGACGAGGAACTGCGTGCGGCCGGGCTGTCGCGCCAGAAGATCAGCTATGTGCGCGACCTTGCGCGGCACGCCGGCGAGGGCTCGGTACCCCTCGAGCACCTCGACGCGCTGGACGATGGCGCGATCATCGCCGCGCTGGCGAGCATCAAGGGAGTCGGCCGCTGGACCGCCCAGATGTTCCTCATGTTCCGGCTCGGAAGGCCTAACGTGCTGCCGGCGGAAGACCTCGGAATTCGCAAGGGAGTGCAGCTGACTTACCGAACCCGCGGTCTTCCTCCGCCAAAACGGGTTCTGACGATCGGCCGGCCATGGGCGCGGTATGCCTCGATCGCGTCGTGGTACCTGTGGCGGAGCCTGGAGCTGCCGCCGGCAGCCCCGCCGTCGCGCGCATAACGAATGGCGGCCATTGCCCCAGCTCGGCTGGCCGGATTCGCCGTGTCCGCGCCGGGGCTGGAGCCCTGGCTGACGGCGGAGCTTCGGTCGATCGGCCTCGACGCGCGCGAGGATTCCGGCGGAGCGACGTTCGAAGGAACCCTGGAGCACGTCTATCGCGCCAACCTCTGGTCGCGCCTGGCGAGCCGCGTAGTCGTCCGCGTGTCATCGTTCCGCGTAAGGGCACTTGGTGAGCTCGCCAGGCGCTCGGCCACGGTGCCGTGGGAAGAATGGCTCACTCCCGGCTCGGCTGCGCAACTGCGAGTGACCGCGCGCAAGTCGCGGCTCTATCATACGGGTGCGATCGCCGAGCGCGTCATGGAGGGCATGGCCAGGCGCGTGCGCGCGGAGGCGAGCGTCGTTACCGGCGACGAGGACGATGAAAAGCTCACCGGCGCCCCGTTGATCATGGTGCGACTGGCGCGCGACGTCTGCACGATCAGCCTCGACAGCTCAGGCGCGCTTCTCCACCGGCGCGGCTATCGTCAGGCGGTGGCCCGGGCGCCGATGCGGGAGACGCTCGCCGCGGCGATGCTGGCGGCAGGCGGGTGGCCGGCCAGGATGCCGATGACCGATCCGCTCTGCGGCTCCGGGACGATTCCAATCGAGGCCGCGCTCCAGTCCCGCGACATTGCCCCGGGGCTCCATCGAGCGTTTGCATTCGAGCACTGGCCGCGCCACGAGGCAGACCGGTGGCAGACCCTACGAGACGAGGCACATGCGCGGATTCGGCCGGCGGCACCGGCACCGATCTCCGGTTCCGACCGCGATGCAGGCGCCATCGAAGCCGCCAGAGAGAATGCTGCTCGCGCTGGTGTCGAGGCCGATATCGAGTTCAGCGAAGCGCCGCTTTCAAGGGGAGCGATGAGTGGGGTGCCAGGCTGGATCGTGACCAATCCGCCCTACGGCGTTCGGGTGGGCGAGTCGGCGCCATTGCGAGATCTGTACGCCACGATAGGTCGCGTAGTGCGAGGCGGCGGGCACCATCTCGTAATGCTTTCGGCGGACGCGAGCCTCGAGCGCCAGCTCGGCATGCCGCTCCGAACGATCGTCGCCACGCGGAATGGAGGAATTGCCGTCCGGATACTCAGCGGCGGCGATCTGAGCGCCTAACTCTGAGAATCGGAAACGGCGGCCGGCACCCGCCCCTCACGCGCGACACGCCACCGCCCGTTCTCCTCCACCAGCTGGTAAGCCTTCTCGAATTTGAGCACCTGCTGCGGTGGCGCGCCAGGCACGGTGTACTGCTCGGCGTCCAGGTACACCTGCACCGAGTCGGCGCTCAGGCGCAACACATCAGAGAAGCGAACTACGTATCCCGCTGCCGATGCATCGCAGTGCGGGAGCGATCCGCGATCGGTCTGAGCGGGCTCACATGTACCCGCCACTGTGCCCGCCTGACGAAGGGCGCGCGCCACATCGGCCGGGACGGAGTCACCACCAGCCAGTCCCGCCTCGCGTGGCAGGAGTCGCGGGTGAAGTAGCAATACCAGGCCCGGCCCCACATCGAATGCGGCGCCTACCGCGGCGCGGTAGATCTGCGCCCGCTGCCGCGCGTCCAGCGCCGCCACGTCGAGACCACTGCCGCGCGCGGCTTGCGGGCCTTGCTCTTCGCTACCACAAGCGGCGAGGAACGGTGCAACCGCAACTGCCAGAATCATCTTACGCCGCATGGTATCTCCTCGTGCGTGCATAGCATGTTCTCATGACGCGAAGCGTCTCCGGCGGCAAGCGTCGCACATTCAAAATCTAACTGAGCGGCCGCTGAAATCCCGAGGCTTGTCGAGGAGCATCGCGATCCACTGGGAACTCCTCCTCGAGGCCAGGCTGTACGCGCGTACGGCCGGTCCGGCGCAGGATCCAGTGGCGCAGGCGCTCGCCGGCGAACTTGAGAATGGTGGCGACGATCGCGAACCGGATCACACGGCCAATCGTTATGCCTAGTGCGAACTCCGGAAACGGCATCTTCAGCACACCGGCGCTGATGCACGCGGTCTTGGTGGAAACCGGAGCAATGGCGCTGAACGCCACCAGCATCCAGCCATATTGCTCCACCAACCCCCTGGTGGCTTCCAGGCGCGATTCGGTCATTCCCATCCATTCGAGCACCCTCATTCCCACGTCTGAAAAGAGGTGGGCGCCGATGTACCACGCGGCCATCCCCCCCACGATCGACCCGGCGGCGGCAAAACCCGCGAGTCGATACGCGCGGCGGGGGTCGGCAAGGGACAGCGGCACATACAGGCCCTCCGTTGGCCCGGGCATGACCGATCCCTGGACCGTTCCCCAGGAAAAAAGCGCAGTTCCCGCCCATCCAGACTCCGCCCAGCGGTGCAATACATCCAACACCCCAAGGATCCGCCTCCACCCACGCCTTGGCGGGCTCGTCGCAGGCACGACGAGGACGTGCCCCTCACCTTCCTCGGCTTGGGACTCCTGGCGGGACGGCATGTAGCGGATGCTTCGAGAGGTCAACGTTCCTCCTGGCAAAGCGGGCGCGGGCTGTTCACCCGCGCCCGCTGACGCGCTTCCGAGGGGTGGGCCGGCTGCCGTACAGTTACCCGGCAGAGCCCCGATGGATCGCCGGTGCAGCCTCTCGACCCCGTGCTCCGAAGAGGGCCCAGCCGAACCAGACCAGTGAGGCGATCAGCCCGGCATAGAGCACGACCCGTACCGGGTGAAGGGCTATGGATCCCACGACGTCCTGAGAAACCCCGAGCTGCGAAAGTATGGTTCGGCTCAAGTATTCGGCGGTGAACCACCCCCAAAGCAACGCCGCCCAAATCATTCCAATGCGCCGAATAGGCGGAGTGCCGATTTCCGGGGGAAGCCGGCGCACGTTCATGTAGCCAATCACCAGCGCGAATACATACATGCTCGCGATGGTGAAGGGACCAGCGATGAGCACCAGCCAGTCTGGCTGGAGGCCGTCCACCGTTTCGCCACCGACCCACGAAGCGACGATGATGGCCATCGATGCGAGGACGAAGGCGGTGAGAAAGAAGAGAAACGTGCGTTTGAGTGTCCAGAAGCTGGTGTAGCGCCCGTAGCGCTCGTAGAAGATGCTGCCGGAGATCCGTGTGACGGTGTCGACAATGCCGAGCTGGGTGGAGAAGAGCACGAAGGCGCCGCCGAGCAGAAAGACGATCTGCAGCCACTTTCCGGCGACCCGGTTCAGCTCCGCGCCCTGCAGCCTCACCATCTCGGTGAAGTTGCCGGCGAGGTGGCTGTTGCCCGTTCCCAACGTAGCGGTTACGACCAGACTCGTAATGACGACGCTGACGATGATGAGAAACACGAACGTGATGAGCAGCTCCTGCTGGGACACGCGCATCCAGCCGCGGAACCGCGCGAGGGCGAGGGGAGACGCATTTGCGTCGAATACGTAGCCGGTCTCGCTCACTTCCTCGTTGGTGCCGCGAATGCCGGCGATCCGCCCCTGAAACGAAGCCATGCCGAACCCCTTGTCGCGCAACCAGAGCGACTGTGCCAGCAGGAGCGTACCGCCACTTCCGGCGTAGGCGACGGCGAGCAGCAGCGTCGGGAACTGCCGTCCGGTCGTCAGCTCCTGCGGCGCGGAGCCTAACGAAACAGCGCCCTTGGCCAGAGCCAGCACATCGGCGGGGAGCACGCCCACCAGCAGCAGCGTCATGGCGAGCAACGGGAAAAAGAGCAGCACCAGTCCTATCTGGAACCGCTCCAGCGCGTTGTAGACGATCTTGGAGATGGCGAGCCCGATCCAGATGACGAGCATCATCGCCAGCGCCACCGGCTGCCACTCGAGCCGGTGCCCGGTCGCTTCCTCGATGATGTCGGCGGTGAAGCCACCGGACTGCGAGGCCCACCCGGGCCAGAAGAATCCGGCAATCGTAGCAACGAGAAAAAACCATGGCCAGAACCTTCCGACCCGCGCCATTCCGCCGAATATCGATTCGCCGGTGGCGATGGTCCATCGCTCGATCTCGACCAGCGCGATGAACTGGGTGACCACTCCAACCCAGAACAGCCACCAGATTGAGTAGCCGTTGACGGTTATGAGGTTAGGCCAGAGAAGGAACTCGCCCGATCCCAGTCCCATGCCGAGCGCGATGACGGATGGACCGATCAGGTGCCGGAGCCGCGGAACGCGTGGAACGTCGTTGTGGAGGCGGAATCGCGGACCTTTGCCGCGCGAAGGCAGGTGGGGCGAGTCGGGTGCAGCAGGCAACGAGGCTTCGTCAAGCGGGCGGTAGACGCCATTCCGGTAGGCGAGCCCTTCCTCGTGCGTGCAACGGATGTCGGCAGCGGAGCTTGAGGAATCCATTTATCAAGTTTCGAGGAGGCGAGCAGGAGGGAGCGGGAAGATAGGGGGAGGATGGAAAATGGGAACGGGGGCCGGTTCCGATATTGAGCAATGAAGAAGGTTGGAGCTCGTCCGCGCATCCGTCGCGCACGGTAGCGGACAAGGGAGCGCCGGCGCATCTTGTTCGAAGCGTGGAGAAATCGCCCGTGCTGGTCCTGAACGCGGAGCAAGAGCCATGGATTTCGAGGAGACGATCCGCGATGCGGGCCGGCAGCACCGAAGGATCCGCATCCAGTTCCGCGGTCCCAATACGGAGTACGACCGGGAGATGGAGCCATACGCGATTCGCGACGGAGAGCTCGTCGCCTACTCGTTGTACCGGGACGAGTTTCGAACGCTTCCACTTTCCGCAATCACCGGGGTCGATGTCACGACCCGCACGTTCGTCCCGCGTCGCAAGGTCGACCTCTAGAAGGCGAAGCTGCCTGACTCGGAACGGCCGGAACGCGGTGCGCGATTCTGGCCGTTGCGATATCGGCGACTGCCGGTTTTCGTTCCACACCATGTCCGATACGAGTCTCGAGCATCATCTCCACCGCCGGTGCGGTGGACACTACTTCCGGGTCGAGGGCCAGGCGACCGTCCGGGTCAGCGGTATGAGCACGACCGTTCCACGAGTGGTGTACCGCTGCGACCGTTGCGGAGATGAGCAGTTCACGGTGGAACAGCGCGAGCTCGTTGAAAAGAGCGCATTAGCTGCGATTCGCGCCGCGCACGGGCTGCTGTCGCCGCGCGAGATAAAGGCATTGCGCGAGCGGCTGGGCCTTACGCCGACGCAGCTCGGCGAATTGGTGTATGGCGTGCCGAAAGGCTTGATCGAGGGCTGGGAGAAGGGCCGCTACCTCCAGAATCGTGAGGCGGACGCGTTACTGCGGAGCCTCGAGGACCGTGAAGTGCTCGAGCGGCGCGCTACTGTTGCCGGGGTTTCGCTGCCGGTTCCGACTCCTGATGAATCCGACAAATCCAATCAGGACAGCGACGAACCGGCGGCTGTCTCGCCTGCCGCGCATCCCGAGACCTGACTCACCCCAAGTCGCTCACCCACGTACTCCATGTTCACCGTAAGAGTTGCTCGTGAGGCAGATGCGGAGGAGATTGCCTCACTGGTCGCCCGCCATGTGCCTGACGGTACACTCCTCCCGCGGGCGCCGGAGTTCATCAGGGAGCGGGCGATGGATTTTCTCGTGGCCGAGGATGAGAATGGATTGATCGGGTGCGTTCACCTCGAGGAGTATGCGCCGAGTCTCGCCGAGGTGCGGTCGCTGGCGGTGCATCCGTCGGCGCAGGGAAAGGGCGTCGGTTCGGCGCTCATCAGCGCGCTCGAGCGGCTGGCCGCGCGGCGGATGTACACGACGTTGTTCGCCGTGAGCAACCGGGATGCGTTTTTCCTGTCCCGGGATTTTGCTCCGCGCCACATACCCGAGCTCGACAGGGAGCGCAGCGAGGTGAGCAAGTTCAAAGGTGTCTTCGCAAAGGAGCTCTGACCCGCAGATTTCGCAGATTACGCAGATAGTATGAACCAAGAACATGATCTTCGTTTTTTCTTTCATAAGAAGAAACGAAAGCTGGGTAGAAGTCTGTCCCGCCCCCTCTGAATATTCTGCGTGTCTGTGGTTCCATCCAATGCGAGAAGCCGCATAACGCCTCACAATCAATCGGCCGTGCCGAACCCCCGCGTTTCGCCATCCTCGACGACGACGGTTTCCGACTGCTCGGTCTCCACGCCGGGAGTTTCCACTTTCGTGCCGCTGGCGCCTTCGTCGGCTCGCTTCTCCTCACCGACATCACCTAACGTACTCTCGGAGATCCAGCCATGCTCGGCCGCGTGCCTGGCGGCGGCGAGAGTGTCGTCGGCGAGCACCATCGATATACCTGCGCGCTTCACCTCGGCTGCCAGCTCGCCTATCGCGGCGGCGCGCGCCGGATCGCGCGTCACGTTTCTTATGTAGACGGCCAGAATGCGGCCGGGGTTCTCGCGCACCATCCCGGTGTAGATCTCCGGATCCTCCTGCCCGCTGTCACCCACGAGCACGAACTGCATCTCCGGGTACGCAGCCAGGATCTCGGCAATGTGTGTGGACTTGTGGTGCAGGTGCCGCTGGCGCAGTCCCCTGAGATCCCAATCCCGCAGCAGCAGGGGCCCCTCGGGAATCTCCTGCGCTTCGATGAAATCGGTGATCACGTCGTACAAGTTCCACGGGCTGCTGGAGACGTAGAAGATCGGGTTGCCCGCGTCACCATCCGGCCCGGCGACGAGCGAGCGGTAGAAAGCCGCTACCCCCGGGAACGGCAGCCGCGTGCGCGCATTCTCGAGGAGCATCAGCCGCGCCGCTTGCAGGAAGTTGGTCACGCTCGATTGGAGCACCGTGTCATCCATGTCGCTGATGACACCGAATTTAGCCGATGCCGGCGGCGTGAGAATTGGTGACGTGGCGTTATGCATTGCCGGGGTGGCGCCGGAACGCAGTTCGAGGGTGGCCGGATCCCAGCCGCCGCTACCTAACGGTGCTGCCAAAGGCAGCCATTGGCGAAGAAACCCCTCGTCGTCGGCGACGAGTTCGTGATCGGCACCGGCGAGCTTGGCGCCGACGACGGCGAACGGCAGCGGGTCGCTTTCGATGCGCTTGAGCGCGTGGATGAGATTGCGCCAGGTAGAATGCTCCGGATGGGCCGGCTCGATCCCCTCGAATTGAAGGACCCGGCCGAGCACGAGCGCCTGCGTCGCCGACGCGTAGCCCCGGTAGCCGACAACGTGGTACGGGTCACGGTCGATCACCCGCTCGATGCGGCGCGTCGCGCTGCGCGCCCGGCCATAGGCGGCCGCCGCCAAACCCAGAAGGTTCTGCTTCCAGTCGTTCCGTTCGTCGACGCTCATGCCACCTCATCCCGGCGGAAAATCGGGACAGTGTTCGGCCGGGAAATGGGAAATGGGAAACGGGAAACGCACTCGGCAGTCAGCTCCGTTTCCCTTGTCCCGTTTCCCTTTTCCCGTTGAACTCCTCGAAGTAGCACTGGGCTCGTTACGCGCTTGTGTATCTTTATCACGTGACGATTCTCTCGCTCTCCAACGTACGCGTCGATTTTGGCGCGACCACGCTCCTACGCGATGTAACCTTTACGGTCGCCGCGGGGGAGTGCTGGGGCATCGTTGGACGCAATGGCGCGGGCAAGACCACACTTTTCCGTCTCATTTCCGGTGCCATGGAGCCGACCGCCGGGGCAATCGCCCGAGCGCCGGCGCTGCGCTTCGCGCTGCTGGACCAGTACCGTGACTTCGGCGACGCCGCCACCGTGTGGGAGGCGGCGGCCCAGGGATACACGGACGTGCTCGCACTCGAACGCCGCATCGCGCAGCAGGCTGAAAGACTCGCCGAGCTCGGCCCTAACGTCACCGAG
>JBGTNB010000082.1:0-9555 GCA_041743285.1 Gemmatimonadaceae bacterium | reverse complement strand
GCGCACGAGCGAGCAGAAGCTCGCACTGATGCGCAACCTCGCTACGTCGCTCATCGAGCACGAAGCGATCGAGACCACGGAAGCAAAAGCGAAGGAGCTGCGGCCCTTCGTCGAGCGGCTGATAACCAAGGCTCGCTCGGGTACGCTGCACGACCGCCGCATGGCGGCGCGGCACATCCAGAAGCGCGAGGCGGCCGACAAGCTCTTCCAAAAGCTGGGGCCGCGCTTCGCCGCGCGTCCGGGTGGCTACACCCGCATCCTCAAGACCAGGCACCGCAAGGGTGACGGAGCCGAGCTGGCGCGAATCGAGCTCGTGGAGGGCTGACCGATGGAAAAGAAAAGGTCAATCAGCAATCGCCGCTGCTACGTGTGCGAAAAGGGCGTGACGTTCGGCAATAACGTTTCGCACGCCAACAACAGGACCCGCCGTGTCTGGAAGCCGAACCTCCAGGTGGCGCGGATCCTCATCGACGGCAAGATCACCAAAATCAAGGTTTGCACCCGCTGCCTGAACGCGGGGAAAATCGAGAGGGCGCCGCGCGGTACTCAGGTGGCGTGAAGCAGCTTCGGGGGAAAACGAAAAGGGGAGCCGAAGGGCTCCCTTTTTTGTTTTCCCCCTCTCCCGAAAAGCGGGAAATGGGAAACGGGAAATGGGAAACGAAATACGGGAGAGACGCACACCGTCCGGACTGCCCGGTTATCTTCCCTCGCGGCTCGAATTCGATTCCCGATTCCCGATTCCCGATTCCCGCTGTTCCGTTTCCCATTTCCCATTTCCCGTTTCCCGCTTTTGAAAACAGCAATCATTACTGGAATCACGGGCCAAGACGGCTCCTACCTCGCCGACTTTCTGCTTGAGAAAGGGTATCGCGTGGTGGGGGTCGTCAGGCGTAGCTCGACGACTCCGTACGAGCGCATCGCCCACCTCATCGACCGTATCGAGCTCGTTTCGGCCGATCTCCTCGACCAGCATTCGCTGGTGGAAGCGATGGCGGCCGTCGCGCCTGACGAGGTGTATAACCTGGCGGCGCAGAGCTTCGTGCAGACCTCGTGGACCCAACCGGTGCTAACCGGCGAGTTTACAGCCCTCGGCGTCACGCGTGTGCTCGAGGCGGTCCGCAAGGCGGCGCCCGCTGCGCGGTTCTACCAGGCCAGCTCCAGCGAGATGTTCGGTAAGGTCGTCGAGACCCCGCAGCGGGAGTCCACTCCCTTCTACCCGCGCAGTCCGTACGGCGTGGCCAAGGTCTATGGCCACTGGATCACCGTGAACTACCGCGAGAGCTACAACATGTACGCGGTATCGGGAATTCTGTTCAATCACGAGAGCCCACGGCGCGGCCTGGAGTTCGTTACGCGCAAGGTGACGGACGGCGCTGCCCGGATCTCCCTCGGGTTGGAACGCGAGCTGAAGATGGGCACTCTCGATGCGCGCCGCGACTGGGGATTTGCCCTCGACTACGTGGACGCGATGTGGCGAATGCTTCAGCGCGACACGCCTGACGACTACGTCATTGGCACCGGACGCACGTGGTCGGTTCGCGAGCTTTGCGAGACTGCCTTCCAGTGCGTTGGACTCGACTATCAGGATCACGTGGTACTCGACCAGCGGTTCGTTCGACCGGCCGAGGTCGATCTGCTCGTCGCCGATCCGTCGCGTGCCCGTGACGAGCTGGGATGGGAGCCGACGGTGTCGTTCCATGATCTGGTGCGGATGATGGTCGAGGCCGATCTCGAGCGTCACCGATCGCGGCGCTAGTGCCGCGGGCATTCATTACCGGCGCGTCGGGATTCGTCGGACCCTGGCTTTGTCAGGCACTGTTGGAGAGCGGTTGGCAGGTGGTGGCGGGAAGTCACGGCGAGGCCGGGGTCCCCGTCATAGCCCCACTGGATTCCGGCTTTCGCCGGAGTGACGGGGACCCCCGATCCGCGGCCCCCGACCCCCGACTCCCGACCCCCGACCCCCCCCCCCCGACCCCCGTCCGATGGGTGCCCTGTGACGTTCGGGACTCGGCGCAGCTCGCCCGCGTACTGAACGACGCCCGTCCCGACGCGATCTTTCATCTCGCCGGCGTATCGTACGTGCCGTCGGCCAACGCCGACCCCGGATCGGCGCTCGAGGTGAATGTGTCAGGCGCGGCCCGGCTGGTGGCCGCCGTGGCGGAGCTGCGCGCGGCCGGCTCTGCCGATCCGCTGGTCCTGGTGGTGGGAAGCGGGTTGCAGTACGGAGCGCACGGACCCGATCGCATGCCACTCACTGAGGATACGCCCCAGGAGCCGCGCGACGTGTATGCTGCCTCCAAGGCGGCGCAGGAGCAGATGGCGCTGGCTGCCTGGCGGGGACAGGGAGTGCGCGTGATAGCGGTCAGGAGCTTCAACCACAGCGGTCCCGGACAGCCGCCGCTCTTCCTCCTCCCGCGACTGGTTCGAGACGCGCTGGCGCTTCGCGCCAGCGGCGGAAGGACCTTGCAGATCGGCAACGTTGCGTCGGTTCGCGATTTTCTGCACGTGGCGGATGTCGCGCGCGCCTACGTGGCACTTGCCGAGCGGGGTAAGGCCGGCGAGGCATACAACGTCGCCAGCGGCATCGGACATCGCGCCGACGAAGTTGCCGAGCGCGTGCTTGCTCTGGCCGGCGTCGATGCGAAATTGGACGTGCAGGCAGCACTGCAGCGCGCCGCCGATGTGCCGCTTCTGGTGGGCGATGCGGCAAAGCTGCGTGCGGCGACCGGTTGGTCGCCGCAACATTCGTTCGACACCATAATCGAAGACATGATTCGTGCCGCGTCGCGCTGATTTACATCGCATTCTGCTCGTCGGCTCGGGCCCGATCGTCATTGGTCAGGCGGCCGAGTTCGACTATTCCGGAACGCAGGCGGCGAAGGCGCTGCGCGAGGAGGGGTACGAGGTGATACTCGTCAACTCCAACCCGGCCACGATCATGACCGACCCGGAGTTCGCCGACCGCACCTACATAGAGCCGGTAACGCCGGAAATCGTCGAGATGGTGATCGAGCGGGAGCGGCCGGATGCGCTGCTGCCGACGATGGGAGGGCAGACCGCGCTCAACGTGGCGATGACGCTCTCGGAGCGTGGCGTACTGGAGAAGTACGGCGTGGAGCTGATCGGGGCTAACGCCCGGGCGATCAAGATGGCCGAAGACCGGGAGGAGTTCGCCAATGCCATGGGGCGGATCGGGCTGGCGGTTCCGCTCGGCGGCATCGCCCGCTCATGGGACGATGCCCAGGAGCTGCTGCACCTGACCGGCTTTCCGGCGATCGTTCGCCCTTCGTTCACGTTAGGTGGCAGCGGTGGCGGCATCGCCTACAACCGCGAGGAGTACGAGGCGATCGTGCGGCGGGGACTGGAGCTGTCGCCGGTGCGGCAGGTTCTCATCGAGCGGAGCGTGCTCGGCTGGAAGGAGTTCGAGCTGGAGGTGATGCGCGATTACGCCGACAACGTCGTGATCGTGTGCTCCATCGAGAACCTCGATCCGATGGGCATTCACACCGGCGACTCGATCACGGTCGCACCGGCAATGACGCTTACCGATCGCGAGTATCAGGCAATGCGCGACGCGGCGATAGCGATCATCCGCGAGATAGGCGTCGAGGCTGGCGGGTGCAACATTCAGTTCGCCATCAACCCCAGCGATGGCGAGCTGCTGGTCATCGAGATGAATCCTCGAGTGTCGCGGTCGTCGGCGCTTGCCTCCAAGGCGACCGGGTTCCCGATCGCGCGCATCGGAACCAAGCTTGCTGTGGGCTACCGGCTGGATGAGCTGACGAACGACATAACGAAGACGACTCCGGCGTCGTTCGAGCCGGTGCTCGACTATGTGGTGGTGAAGGTGCCGCGCTTCAACTTCGAGAAGTTTCCGCTGGCCGATCCACGCCTAACGACCCAGATGAAGTCAGTGGGTGAGTCGATGGCGATTGGGCGCACGTTCAAGGAGGCGTTCCAGAAAGGATTGCGCGCCCTCGAGACCGGTCGGTCGGGCTGGAACATTGGCGCCACCCTAGATGAGGACCGGCTGCCTGACGACTCGCTGGAGACGCTCAAGGCCGCGCTGCGCCAGGCGACGCCGGAGCGCATCTTCCAGGTGCGGCACGCAATGATGCACGGTCTGTCGGTAGAGGAGATAACCGAGTTGACGCAGATCGACCCCTGGTTTCTGGGGCAGATGGCGGAGCTGCACGAGGCGGAGGCAGCGTACGCGGCGCTGGATGAGGCGGGGGCGAAACCGCTACGCGCCATGAAGCGAATGGGTTTCTCCGACCGGCAGCTAGGCAAGGCACGCGGCGAGTCCGAGGAAGCTGTTCGCATACGCCGCTGGCGGCTCGGAATTCGCCCTGCCTACAAGATGGTGGATACATGTGCCGGCGAGTTTCCGTCGAGCACGCCCTATCTCTACAGCAGCTACGATGACGAGAGCGAGGCGCCGCGCACCGGCCGCCGCTCGGTGATGATCCTTGGCTCCGGGCCCAATCGCATTGGTCAGGGTGTGGAGTTCGACTATTGCTGTGTGCGCGCGGCGCTGGCCTTACGCGATCGCGGCTACGAGACGATCATGGTCAACTCCAATCCGGAGACCGTCTCGACCGACTTCGACATCAGCGACAAGCTCTACTTCGAGCCGCTTACCCTCGAGGATGTTCTGGAAATAGTCGAGCGCGAGCAGCCGATGGGCGTGATAGTGCAGCTGGGCGGGCAGACGCCTCTCAAGCTCACGCGGCCGCTCGAGGCGGCGGGAGTGCGCATCCTCGGCACCTCACCCGATTCCATCGACATCGCCGAGGATCGCGAGCGGTTCGATGGCGTAGCGCGGGCTCTCGGCATCGAGCAGCCGCCCAACGGCACGGCTACATCGGTGGAGCGCGCCGTGGAGGTAGCCCTGGATGTCGGCTACCCGTGTCTCGTTCGCCCCTCCTACGTTCTGGGCGGCCGGGCAATGGAGATCGTCTACGACGAGGCATCACTCCGCGAGTACTTCGCCAAAGCAGCGCTGGTAAGTGAAGACCGGCCTGTGCTCATCGACCGCTTTCTCGAAGACGCCTACGAAGTGGATGTGGACGCCGTCTCCGACGGTGAGCGGGTGGTGATTGGCGGCGTAATGCAGCACATCGAAGATGCGGGCATTCATTCCGGAGACTCGGCGTGCGTGCTCCCGCCGTACATCATAGCCGCTCAGGACCTGGCGACGATGCGCGAGCACACGGTGGCGTTGGCAAAGGCGCTCGGTGTGCGCGGACTGATCAACGTTCAGTTTGCGATCAAGGATGGCGTGGTCTACGTGCTCGAGGTGAATCCGCGGGGCAGCCGCACCATACCGTTCGTGTCCAAGACCATTGGTGTGCCGCTGGCGTCGATCGCCGCGCGGACGATGGTCGGCGAGACACTCGAGGAGATAGGATTTACCGAGGAGATAATTCCGCCTTACGTGGCGGTGAAGGAAGCGGTGTTTCCCTTCAACAAGTTCCGCGAGGCCGACCCGGTGCTCGGTCCCGAGATGCGTTCGACGGGCGAGGTAATGGGCATCTCCGACTCCTACGGCAGCGCGTTCGCCAAGGCGCAGCTCGCCGCCGACAACGGTTTGCCTCTGACGGGCACCGTGCTGGTGACGGTGAACGAGGCGGACAAGCCGAATGTCACTCCGATCGTGCGCCGCTTTCGCGACATGGGCTTTCGCATAATGGCCACGATGGGTACCGCGGCATTCCTCCGCGCGCGCGGTATACCGACCGAAGGGGTGCTCAAGGTGCACGAGGGCCGTCCGAACACCATCGACATGATCGTCAACGGCCAGGTGCAGCTGCTCATCAACACGCCGCTCGGCAAGCACGCCCAGCGCGACGATTACACGATGCGTCAGGCGGCGGTAGCGCACCGGGTGCCGTACACGACCACCCTGTCGGCGGCCAACGCGGCGTGCGACGCCATTCTCGCGCTACGCTTCCGGCAACCCTCGGTGAAGTCATTGCAGGAATGGCATGAGGTTGCTCGAGGCGTACTGACTAGCTGAAAGCGGCAAATGGGAAACGGGAAAAGGGAAACGGAACAGCTTGCAACCTTCCGCTCCCATTTCCCCTTTCCCCTTTCCGATTTCCCATTTCCCGCTTTTTAAACCCGACACCCAGATTCTTCCCGATGCCGGTTCCGCTACTGGATCTAAAAGCGCAGCATGCGCAAATAAGGGACGCCGTGCTCACCGCCGTCCACCGAGTCGTCGATGAGCAGTACTTCATTCTCGGGCCGGCGGTAGCCGAACTGGAGCAGGCGGTTGCGGAGTTGTCGGGCGTTCGGCACGCCATTGGTTGCGCCAGCGGTACCGACGCGCTGCTTCTCGCCTTGCGAGCGCTCGACGTGGGCAGGGACGACGAAGTGATCACGACTCCGTTCACCTTCTTTGCGACCGCCGGGACCATTCACAACGTGGCTGCGCGAGTTGTCTTCGCCGACATCGACCCCGGCACATTCAACCTCGATCCTGAGGCGGCGGCCGCTGCCGTCACGCCGCGCACGAAAGCGGTAATGCCTGTCGATCTATTCGGGCAGATGGCTCCTATTGAGCGCTATGCCGCGCTGCTTCCCGACATGCCGCTCATCGAGGACGCAGCGCAATCGATAGGGGCGCGCCGGCGCATCGGCGGGGAGTGGACGATGGCCGGCGAGAGAGCGACAATCGGCTCGTTCAGCTTCTTTCCGACGAAGAACCTGGGAGGGTATGGAGACGGGGGAATGATGGTCACGCAGGATGATGGTCTGGCCACGCGGCTCAAGCGGCTGCGCGTCCATGGAGGCGCCCGCGAGTACCATCACGAGGAGGTTGGTTACAACAGCCGCCTCGACACGCTCCAGGCCGCCGTGCTGCAGGCCAAGCTCCCGTATCTGGCAGGCTGGAGCGCGGCTCGCCGGGCTCATGCCAAGTTCTACGATTCCGCGCTGGCGGGCATACCGGAGGTGCAGACGCCGCTCATCGAACCGGAGAACGAATCGATCTTCAACCAGTACACGATCAGGGCCCAGCGCCGCGATGAGCTTCAGGCCGCGCTCGCCGCGAAGGGAATCGGAAGCAAGATCTACTATCCGATTCCGCTGCATCTGCAGCGGTGCTTTGCCTATCTCGGCTACAAGGAGGGCAGCTTTCCAGAGTCGGAGCGCGCCGCGCGAGAGGTGCTCTCGCTGCCGATCTATCCGGAACTCGCCCAGTCACAGTTGGAGGAGACGGTACGGGGGATACGCGCATTTTACGGCTAGTGTGAGAAGGTCGGAATTTAGATGCACAACAGCGGGAAAGGGGAAATGGGAAATGGGAAATGGAAAATGGGAGCGGAAGGCTGATGCTGTACCTTTCCCGTTTCCCATTTCCCCTTTCCCGCTCTTGTCATCGGCGCCTGGATCCCGCTTCGGTGATTCCCCGCACACAGTTGCGCCCGGTTAATCGAGTAACATTTCATGCTGCGCATCGTCCACTACCATTATTGGTAGCGCCTGGATACGATGTCGGTGGCTTAACGGGTCCGAAATTTGCCCAATGCGACAAAATCGGACGCGTTGCCGCGCTTGGACTTTCATGGGGAGAATCGTGCTCTCACTGCTGTTGCGCTATCGCACGATCGTACTGATCGCGCTTCATGTAGCGCTCGTAGCCGCCAGCTATACGCTGGCTTTTCTGCTGCGCTTCGAGTGGGGTATACCCACTCCGTATTTCCAGACATTTCTGGCAACGCTGCCGCTGCTGATCGTATTGCGGGTGCTGGCGTTTGCGTACTTTCGGCTTTACCGCGGCTGGTGGCGGTATGTCGGGATGCGCGACGCGTTCGATCTCATCAAGGCCGTCGTAGCCAGTTCTTTCCTCTTCATTGCTGCGCTGCTGTTTCTTGGCAAGGCGTCGGCGATGCCGCGGTCGATTCTGCTACTCGATCCGATTCTTGCTATCGGTCTGATCGGAGGAATGCGGTTCGTGCTGCGCGCCGTCCGCGAGCGGCGCCGGCCAATGACCGCATCGAGGCTGCGCCGCGTACTCATCATCGGAGCCGGCGACGCGGGTGAGCTGCTGCTGCGCGAGATGAACAACAATCCGCGCCTCGGTTACATCCCCATCGGCTTCGTGGACGACGACAAGTACAAGGTCGGCTTTCGCATCCACGGCGTGGAGGTGCTAGGCACCTCTTCCGAATTGGCCGAGGTGCTTCAAGTGAATGCGGCCGACGAGTTGATCATCGCCATTCCCTCGGCCGCTCGCGAGCAGATCCAGACCATCGTCGATCGCTGTCTCGATACAAAACTGCCGTTCAAGATCATTCCGGCCATTGCCGCTCTGCGCGATGGCACGGTGCAGATGAGCCAGGTTCGCGCGGTGCGCATCGAGGATCTGCTCGGTCGCGAGCCGGTGCATCTAGACGCCACCAAGATCCGCGCCGAGATAGCGGGCAGGCGCGTTCTCATTACTGGTGCCGGCGGATCCATCGGCGCGGAGCTGGCCCGACAGATAGCTACCTACGGGCCGGAGACGATCGGACTGCTGGAGCGTTCCGAGAACGGGCTGTACCTGATCGAGCAGGAGCTGTGTCGCAAGGAGCCGTCGGTGCACATCGAGTCGCTGCTCTGCGACATCTGCTCGCGCAGCGATCTCCAGCGTGTGTTCCGCGATCTGCGGCCGGAGCTGGTCTATCACGCGGCCGCGTTCAAGCACGTGCCGATGATGGAGGACAACATCAGGCACGCGGTGCACAACAATGTGTTCGGCACCATGGCGGTGGCGGAGCTGGCGTCGGAGCACGGTGCCAAGTTCGTGCTCATCTCCACCGACAAGGCGGTCTCGCCGAGCAACGTCATGGGTGCCACCAAGCGGCTGGCCGAGAAGCTGGTGCTCTCGCTCAATCAGCGGGGCCGCAACCACTTCGTGGCGGTGCGTTTCGGAAATGTGTTAGGCAGCAACGGTTCGGTAGTGCCACTCTTCCAGCAGCAGATTGCCGATGGCGGGCCGGTGACGGTTACCCACCCGGAGACGACCAGGTACTTCATGACGATCCCCGAGGCGGTGCAGTTGGTGCTGCAGGCTTCGGTGCTCGAGGAAGCGCGCGACCGCATCGTCATGCTCGAGATGGGGCGGCCGGTCAAGATCGCCGATCTGGCGCGCAACCTGATCCGCCTCTCGGGGCTGGAGCCTGACGTCGACATTCCGATCGTCTATACGGGACTGCGCCCCGGCGAAAAGTTGCACGAGCAGCTCACGTCCGATTGTGAGGAGACCCTTCCAACGCGCTACGAGAAGATCCGCGTCGTGGCCAGCGAATCCCAAGGAAGCCTCGACCGCGGCCTCACGCAGTTGTGGGAGGCGCTGGAAGGGCGTGACGAGCGACTCGTACTGAGGCGGCTCGAGGAGCTGGTTCCCGAATTCTCTCCGCAGGCCTCGCTGCTGGCGAACCTGCGTGATCGGCTTGGCTCTACGGAACCGTTGACGTTGAGCAGGACGGCCGGGTGAGCGTGGCTCGCCGGATGTACCGGGCGGTGGCCGCCAGCGTCGCGCTGGCCGCCGCTGCCGCACCGGCGCGC
>JBGTNB010000081.1:0-2389 GCA_041743285.1 Gemmatimonadaceae bacterium | reverse complement strand
TGGCCGGCATACATTCCGCATGGCGTAAGCAAGGCCGGTGTCGTTCACCTCACGCGGAGTCTGGCTCGGGCGCTCGCGCCAGATATTCGCGTCAACGGAATCGCGCCGGGAACCGTGCTGCTTCCAGACGACTGGTCGCACGACGACGCGGATCGGCTTCGACGCACGACACCGCTGGCGCGCCACGGCTCGCCGGATGATGTCGTGGGCGCAATGCTCTATCTTCTCTCGGCGGAGTACGTCACCGGCGACACGATCGTTGTGGACGGAGGCCGGCACGTCCGCTGACTCAGGCGACCCTAACACGAACGACAATGGCGGGAACACACGAGAACGTCGTCATCATTGGCTCGGGCCCGGCAGCATGGACGGCGGCCATCTACGCGGCGCGCGCCAACCTTTTGCCGGTCGTCTACGAGGGCGAGCCGATGGGCACCATGCTGCCCGGCGGACAGCTGATGACCACCACCGAGGTGGAGAACTTTCCCGGATTTCCGGAGGGGATCACCGGGCCGGCGCTCATGGAGCGGATGCGCGAACAGGCGCTGAGGTTCGGAGTGCGCGTCGTTTCGGAGCACGTGCGGGCGATCGATACGAGCCAACATCCGTTCCGGCTCACCCCATCGTACGGAGACGGCTGTACCGCTCTAACGGTGATCGTGGCGACCGGGGCGAATGCCAAATGGCTGGGCCTACCTAACGAAGAACGACTTGCCCAGACCGGCGGCGGCGTGAGTGCATGCGCGGTGTGCGATGGAGCGCTGCCGTTCTTTCGGGGCAAGAGGGTGGCGGTGGTCGGGGGCGGCGACACGGCGATGGAAGAGAGTCTCTACCTCACGAAATTCGCGAGCGAAGTGGTGATTGTGCATCGCCGCGAAGAGTTCCGCGCGTCGAAGGTGATGATCGACCGGGCGATGGCCAGCCCGAAGATCCAGGTGGCATGGAACAGCGAGGTTGTCGATGTGCTGGGGTACGATGAAATCACCGGCATACGCCTCCAGGACACGGTCACCGGCGCCCGGCGCGACCTCGAGGTGGGTGGCCTTTTCGTGGCGATTGGCCACACGCCGAACACCGGGTTCCTCGACGGTCAGCTCGATCTCACCGCGCATGGATACATCAAGACCAAACCCTGGCGCACCGCCACCGACATCGACGGCCTGTTCGCCGCCGGCGATGTAATGGACGACTACTATCGTCAGGCAATCACCGCCGCCGGCACCGGATGCATGGCCGCCCTCGAAGCGGAACGGTGGCTGGCGATGCAGGGGCTCGGCCAGTCCCCTATTCTCCCCACCGCCGAGGCGCCGGTGCCCGGTCCCGAGGCTGTTCGGTGATCGTTCGCGGCGTCCCCGTCGGTGCCTTACAGGAGAACGCCTACGTGCTCATCGACGACGCTAGCGGCGACGCCGTTCTGATCGATCCGGGCGAGGAAGGCGAGCGCCTGGTGCGCGCGGCCGAGGCGATTGGCGGAACGATCCGGGCTATCTGGCTAACGCACGCGCACGTCGATCACGTGGGAGGTATTGCGGCAGTCAAGCGGCTGGTCGATGTACCGGTGCACGTGCATTCGCTGGACCGGCCGCTTTACGACGGCGCCGCTCAGCACGGGATGATGTTCGGACTGCGAATCGAGCAACCGCCGCCTCCCGATCGCGAGCTCGCCGAGGGAGACGTGCTGAAAGTGGGCGAACTGGAGTTCGATGTCTGGCACGTTCCCGGTCACGCGCCGGGCCATGTGGCGCTCGTTGGCAATGGCGTCGCGTTCGTCGGCGACTGCCTGTTTGCCGGGTCGATCGGACGCACCGACCTGCCGCTCAGCAGCCCGGCCGCGCTCGACCGGTCGCTCAAGCGGTTATGCACGCTGCCTGACGAGACGGTGGTGTACACCGGACACGGCCCGGAAACCACGATCGGCCGGGAGCGGGCTGCCAATCCGTTCCTCAGCGGCGCTGCCCGTATCATTGACCGGCGGCCATGACGAGCACGCGGCGAGAGATTTCTGTCGTACCGGAGGAGCGGCCCATCGGCCGCCGGCGCGTCGGTCGCAAGACACCGCGCGGAATCATCGCTCTGCTCGGCGCGTGGCTGGGCGCGGTGCTGTTCTTCGCGGTTGGCGTGGCGCCGGCTGCATTTGGCGTATTGCCCACCCCGGCCGCCGCCGGTGCACTTGTTGGACGACTCCTTCCGATGCTGTTCTACTCGGGGATCGGTCTGGGCCTCGCACTGGCAGCTTGCGCGGCTCGCCTGCGCTCGAGCGGTAACCGCGTGCGGATCGCGTTGGCCGTTACCGGCGGCGTGATGAGCGCCGCTTGCGCGCTGGCGCAATTCTGGATCACCCCGGAATTGGCCGAGCTGATGGCCGGTGCCGGGGCGATGGAGTCCCTAG
>JBGTNB010000080.1:0-11213 GCA_041743285.1 Gemmatimonadaceae bacterium | reverse complement strand
GCCGGCGCGGAGCGCCGCGGGGTCGGCTAGCGGCACGAACTCTAGCGGGTGTCCCGCGACGCGCCCGTAGGCCCGAGGACCGTTCGTGCCGACCTCTACGATGGTCTTCGCGTACTTGGCGTAGCGTCGCGTGACGCTGTCCCGCGTGGGCAGGCGACCTTCGCGCTCGTAGCGCTCGGCTAGCTCGGCGGCACCCTCGAGCACCAGGTAGCGGCGGAACCCTTCCGCGGACTCGCGTGCCGAGCGTGGCCGGAGCGCCATCGTAACGACATACTGTCCCGCACCGCTCGGCTTGTGCCGGATGCGGAGTGACGTGCCGGAGTGCGAAAGGCCGGTGAGCTGCTCGGCGCCGTCCGTCGAGAGGAGCCTGGCATCGGCTATGCGGTCGAGAGCGACGGCCGACTCGCTCGTTGGGAACGCGCTGCTCGTCTGACCGCGCACTTCCATCCACCCGCCTGGCGTCACCGCGAACGCGTCAGGCACGAGCCAGAAGTCATGAGCAGCGATTGTACCCACGCTGGCGACGATACCCGTCGCCGTGACAGCAGCAAGGACGGCTGCGTGGAGAGTTGTGCGAGGACGCGACATGAGCAGGGAGGGGCTGCGGGACAAGAGGACTTTAACGACGATAAACTCGGCTGGCAATCAGGACAGTGTCGGGTCCGGGTCAGCCGCGGCTATATGAGATCCGTCGTGAGCTCGCGCCGCGCGGAATGACCGAGCGACTCATCGAATTTTCAAACCTACCTACCGGCTACGGCGCCCGTCTGGCCGGCCTGAGGGGCGTCCGCGCTCATTCGCTCATTTATCTGGGGCGGCGTGGCGACGAGCACGGCGGTGATCAGGAGGACAACCAGGCCGACGGCTAGCTCAGTGCTCGCCGAGCGGCGGACGCGAACCGCGCTAGCAACGTCGCCGAGCGTCGGTTTGATACGGAGCCAGTTATAGGCACCCGTTCCCGCCACAACGGAAAGGACGGCCAACTTGACTAGAAGCGTCTGGCCATAGCTCGTCTGCCAGAGCGCGCCAACCGACTCCAGGTGCAACCACGCCGAGAACACACCCGTCGTGGCGACGATGCCAGCGAAGACCAGCGCCGTTGGCGAGTACGCGTTGACGATATCGGCCACCGCGGATCCGCGATCCCCTTCGGGCAGACGAAGCGCGAGCGGGATGCCGACGACAACCATGAGCAGCAGGCTTCCGAGCCAACCCGCGGCGCCGATCACGTGCACGCCGTCAGCGAGGATCGCGAGCGCGGTGAATCGTGGTACCGAGGCGGCGTGGCCGGAGAGAGCCGGCGTGAACGCGAGGAGGGTCGCCCCGAGCGCCGCCAGCCCCCACGCGCCAACGGTGTTACCGGACTCCGTACGTCGCCGTGCCGCAATGAAGCCCACTACCGTCACGACTACCGCAGCCGCCTGCAGCAGCCAGCCCCATCCCCACAGCGTGCGGCCGAGCATCGTCCCAAGGAAGGAGCCGTTCAGGGCGTCGTTAGGACCGTACAGGGCGTATGATTGCGCATACAAACGGAGGAGCGCCGCCACGCCGACTACGGCGGCAGCCCAGAGCCCCACCGTCGCCGCCCGTGCACTCGCCAGGGCGACCATTGGGGAATGGGGCTCCGGCGCGCGCCGCAAAAAGCCCAGGACGAGCAGGTGGAAGACGGCGGCGCCTATGACGATGAGCAGGCCCGTGAACGTCAGCCACCGTACGACAACGTAGAGCGGCGACTCGGCATTGAACCCCGGTCCCGCCGGCATGGTGGCAGGATTGTGGTGCTCGTCAGGAATTGGTGTCTGGCCTGACGTCGGTACGCCGGTCTCGGAATCGTCTGCGGGCGTGCTCGCACTGTCCGCTGTGGCGGCGAGTCCCGTCGCGCCTGGCAAGATCGTGAACGTGAACCGCCCCCGCACGGGATGACCGTCGGCGCCGGCCACCTGCCAGATTACCGTATATGTCCCGTCGCGAAGTCTCCCCGAGATCGGTGCGAGAAAGGTGCGTCGCTCATCTCCGTCCACATAGCGGATTGGCGCGAGCGTGACGGACAGGCCGTCAGGCCCGACCAGCTCAACGCGACTCAACGAGCGCTCCGTCGCTGCGGTGAACGTGAGCCGCAACTCGGACGGTGTGGCGGCGAGGCGGGCGTCCTTGGCCGGCGCGGAACTCTCGAGATCGAGGTGTGCGGCGGCCGCGACTGGCGAGAGCGCGAGCAGCGCTCCAGCCAGGACAAGGCAGGTCATGACGGGCGACCGGAGGATTGGACGCATGCGCACGAGTACAGTGAATCAGAGTGAATACGCAAACCGTAAGCGCCGGAGGTGGCCGCCACGCGTCAGACCGGTGCTGCAACCATCGTGGCAGCGTCCCCCGTTTTTACGATTCATAAAATAGCCGTAGCACCGGGTGCACGCCAGTCGGTGAATTCAACTCGATCGAGCCGCCCCGAACATCGCGCATCCGAGCTCCCGATGGTGTTTCGGCATGCGTTGCGGAGCTTGCGGGCTGCCAATCGTCAGGCCTCGACTTCTCGAACTGCACCTCCGATGCTAACGTTGGACGCAACATTTCGCCGGAGCCTTGGTGCCAAAGCCGCGAAAGACGTCCCGAAAGGTGCAAAACGCACTCGGCCTTCAGAACACGGTAAGGCTGTCTGCCACCGGACTGGCCAAAGTACTGGGCGATCTGGAAGCGCGGATAATGCGCGTCATCTGGGACCTTGAGCAGCCAGCGCCCGCCCGCACCGTTCACGTGCACGTCGTTAGGACGCACAAAATCGAGTTGCTCACTGTCATAACGGTGCTCAACAAACTGGTGACGAAGGGACTTCTGCGCCGAGCCAAACGCGATGACCTCTTCCACTATGAGCCCACCCTGACGGAGGAAGAGTTCATGGCACGCGCCTCGCGCCGCCTGGTCGAAGGTATTCTGTCGCTCAACGCCGAGGCGGTGGCGACATCCTTCGTCGACGTCCTGGCTGAACGGGATCCGGAGCAACTTGCCGAGATGGCACGGCTAATCAGGCGGCGCCTGAAAGCGCGGGAGGAATGATGCAGCAGCGGATGGTGAGTCATCTGGCGGCCAGTCTGGCGACGCGCGAGCAGGCGCGCCGGCGCCTCACGCTCGTGGCAAACGCGGGCGTGCTGCTGCTGAGTACCAGTCCGGTCTTCGGGCACCACGTATCAAGTGTTGGTCAACCGTTTCTCCTCGGCCTCGATCATCTGGGCGCACTGTGCCTTACGGCACTTCACATTCTTCTCGAGCCGGTGCACGGCGTTTTTCACATCGTGATCGTTGCCGGACTCACCTATGCTATTTGGGATCGGGTACGAGCGTGGCTCAAGGTCCGGCGCGCGGTGTCCCCGCTCGAAATGCATGTACCTGTCGCTGGCGACCCTTTTTGGGAAGCTGCGCGCGCTGCGTCGGTCGATCCGGGAGTCTTGCGAGTGGTGGAAGGGTTGCCCAACCCGGCGTTTACGGCCGGATGGCTCGAGCCCCGGATCTACGTTGCCGCCACGCTGGCGAACCATCTCTCGTTGGGGGAATTGGCAGCGCTGTTGGCTCACGAAGGGGCGCATGTCGCCCGTCGCGATCCGCTCAGATTGTCGCTCCTGCGCTTCTTCGCTTGCACTTTGTTCTGGATCCCGGCGCTTCGGCGGCTCGCCGCCGACCTTGCCGATGAGGCGGAAGTGATGGCCGACGATGCAGCGGCCGCCGATCCACTCGTGCTCGCCTCGGCGATTCTGAATGTCGCCCACTGGCCTTACGATGCCCGAGGATCGGATATGCAGCAATTCGCTGGTGTGGGGTTCTTTCGGCCCGATTTGTTCGACCGCCGGATTCGCCGCCTGGCCGGAGAGGACACCGTCGTTCGCACGCACGTGACGCGCCGGTCGATCGTCGGGGCGGCAATGGCGCTCTCGCTGGTGTGGTCGTCAGGCATTCTCGCCGCGCATCCCATGAGTGCGTCGGAGAGGGCGCATCATGGCGGCCACTGTCAGCATCGCGGCGAGGCGGCATTCAAGCACCTTTTCTGCGTGGGCTTTTCGCCCGATCGCGCCGAGGGAAATTGCCCGCATGGTTCCGCGGAGCTCTGAAGCGAGGTGAGCATGCCCGGTTGGTCGTGAGGGCATCGGTGACGCTGGGGCCGCCAATACTCCTGGTCGAGGTCGCATCCGTCACGCCCTGATGGGAACTCTGGTTCACTTCCCGGGGTTTCATTACCGGGTACATTCTATGCAGAGTAAAGAGCAAGGTCACCACTCCAACTTGCGTACTCCTTTCAGGAACGTTGCGTACATGATGCGTTTGTTGCCTTGCTGGCCGGCCGGGAAGAATGTCGCGAACGCGCTCCTTGCGATGAGCGTGGTCGCCGGAAGCGCCGGGCTCACCCCGGCATTGGCGGCTCAGACTGACTACTACAACACCGATGCAGGCCGGCCGCTCCAGATAGAAGACGCCTATCCAGTCGAACGGCGTGCATTCGAGATTCAGGCCGCGCCGTTTCGGCTCGAGCGATCGCGCTCGGGGGTGTATCACTGGGAGATCGAGCCCGAGCTGGCGTATGGTATTCTCCCTCGCACCCATGTCGAGGTCGGCGTGCCCTTTGCCTTTATCGATGCCGGTGATGGCGTGCGGACCTCCGGACTCACCGGAGTTCACCTCTCGGCGTTTCACAACTTGAATGCCGAGACGTCGATTCCCGCGATTGCAATTGCGGCCGGCGTCGTGCTGCCCGTGGGATCGCTGGCGCCTGACGAGGCATACGCCTCCGTCAAAGGCATCCTCACCCGTACCTTCACCTGGGCCCGCTTTCACGTGAACGGGGAGTACACGTTCGGCTCCCGGTTGGAGGGGGGCGAGGGAGACGTATCCATCGGTGCTGCAGAGCTGTCCAGCTGGATAGGCGGTGTGGCCGTCGACCGCACGTTTCCGCTTAAAGCGCTACTCGTCAGCGGTGAGGTATACGCCCGGGAGCCGCTCGCCTTGGGTGATGGACTCGAGTGGAACACCGGCGTGGGGTTTCGCTATCAGCTGGACCCTCGCTTCAACCTCGATGCCGGAATCGGCCGCCGTCTGACCGGCGACGAGCCCGGGTGGTACATCACGTTCGGAACGGCGTACGCGCTGGGGTTGCCCTGGAACCGTTAGGCACGACGGTTGCCTGACGTACGCCTCGGACCGCCGTACATTCACTACGCTCTTGGAGACAACAAATGATCCGGATCCTCAGCCGAGGCTCTGCCACACGAGCCGCCGCTCTCGGGCTCGGGCTGATGATGGCCGGCGCGCCTGACGCCAATGCCCAGTGGTCGACCACGCACGAGCAGTTCTATTTGCAGGCGCCTCACAACTGGACGTTTCGCAATCGCCATCAGGCGGCAGACCGGTTGTTCAACGCCTTCGATTATGGCCACGCCATTCTCTATGAAACGCTCTGGACGCAGCCGAACGCCCCCGCCTCCGCGCTGGAAGAGAAGGAATACGACAATCTGACTAAGAAGGTGTTGGTGAAGCCGCCCCGGGTACCGCTCGAGGAGGCCGCCATCGAGATCGCCTACGCCAGGCTTGCACCCGAGGCCAAGACGATGTTCGAGTGGGCGCACATTCTCCATCGCCAGATTTACGATGTACTGGCCAGTGATCGGCTCAGCGAGCAGGAGAAGGACGCGGAGGTGGCTCGTCTGCTCGCCTACTACAAGTCGCGGCCTGACGTCGCATTCAGCTCGCACCCGAAGTCGATGGAACTCATGCAGGAACAGCCCTATTCGCTCGCGTTCCGACAGAAGTATCCCAAGTTCAATGGACTGATCTGGGGCTACCACTGGCTCCAGGTCGGCTTGTACGAGCCTCTGCTGGTGTACACGACCCCCGAGAGTCGACAGGCGGGGGTGCGTGCCACCGTCGCGCGTTTCTGGCAGATGCTCGATGAGCCGCCACGCAAGATGCCGCACCAGATGCCGATGACCGCGGCTGTAGCACCGACCTTCGCTTCTCGCTATCCCGAAGCTGCAATCATCTTCGACAACCTGCACTCGATGCACGATGTCATCTCCGACATCCTCGCCAACCCCGAGGTTCCGCGAGACCGTAAGCGCGCCGAGATCCTGCGTGCGGCGCAACTCTACCGTGATGATGTCTCGTATGTCATGCCGGTCCAGGCATGGCTGACGATGAGTGAAGAGATGGGCATCGAGAACATGGGCGGGCCGGCCGTCGACTTTCTGACGGATCTTCCTACTCCTACCGTTTCGTACGGCGCCGTGATGCAGCATGATGCGCAGACCGGCAGAATGACTGGCATGAAAACAGGGGAGATGACGGGTGCCATGGCGGGCAAGGATCACTCCGGCATGGCGGCAGACAGTGCGAGCCGTGACAGCATGGCCGGCATGGATCACTCGCGCATGAACATGCCGCCGGCTCAGGACACGGGGCGGCGTACAATGGACCATGCTGCGATGGGACACGGCGCCATGCCCGGTATGGATTCCTCGAGCATGGCGACGATGATTGCCATGCACATGAGGATGATGGCCGATACCGGAATGCGGCGCCACGTTCTCGCCGATACCGTGCTTCGGCGCATGATGCTCGAGATGATGCCGGCCATGCCTGACGCGCATCGCGATCAGATGGAGCAAATGATGCGGGACACGCTGGCATACCCTGTACCCGGTCGTCGAACATCTCAGCCGGCGCAGCAACCGAGGGCCAAGCCCCCGGCTAAACCCCCGGTCAAGGCACCGCCAAAGCCGGACCCGCACGCCGGGCACAAGCCGCCGGGCGTGCGATAGGGAGGGCTGGCGTTCTGACGCAACGCGGCCTAACTCATGCGGCCATTTTCGCCATGCGCTCGCATGACTCCGTGCAACTTGCGCAGGCCTCGGCGCACCGCTGCGTCAGTTGATCGTCGCCCATTCGCCGGCACTCGCGCTCGCAGGCCCGACATACTTCGGCGCATATGGCACACGTACGGGTGTGGAACGCGGATCCCCGCAGCATGAATCCGGCGCTCGTACGGCAGATCTCGGCGCAATCCAGGAGTGTCCGGATGTGTGTTGCTTCCGCGTGTTTGCCACCCATCTCGAGGCAATGCTGTGCCGTCTGCTCACACATTGAGTAGCAACTCAGACACTCCTCGATGCACTGTCGCATCTCTTTGGGAATCGGATGCTCGGCGGTTTGCATAGGTAGCCTCCTGTCCGTGATTAATGAACGCCGCGACTCGAGGCCCAGCGGTTTGGTGACGACTCGGCTCCGCATGACGTATACCGTGTGCTTTACTCAACGCAAAAGCCTTCGTGATTGCAGCGAAGTTGGATCTCATCCGAGTCGCATACAGCGCGGGCAGCGAAGTTGGGATCCCAGGTTTTGCGGCGGATAAAGAGCGTGGCGTGAATCTGGCGTTCGCGCAATCGCGTCAGGGGTCAAGCGGTGCCGTGCAGCTCGGCATCAGTGGGCAAGTCACTTTTCATGGAGACAGACATCCCGATGCCCGACCACAACGATGCGAACCATCCCGAGCATAACCAGCGCAACCAGAAGGACCAAATGATGCAGGGCTCGTATGGTCGTTTTGCGGCGATGATCGCGACCTCGACTCTCGTCATGTGGGCGCTCATGTATTCGACGTCATTCCGGTGGAGTCACGTGTGGTTCAGCCAGACCCGGATGTGGATGGCCTTGTTCATGGGGGCGGCCATGGCCATCGTCATGCTGGCGTTCATGCAGATGATGTACAAGGACAAGACCAGGAACACGTCGATCTTCGTAGGTGCTGCCGTGCTCTTTGCCGCGGCGCTCTATCTTGCGCGCAGTCAGGCGACCGTCAGCGACGTCTCGTGGATGAAGGCGATGATTCCACATCATTCCATCGCGATTCTTACAAGCGAGCGCGCCAACATTTCCGATCCGCGCGTGCGGAAGCTCGCGGATGAGATCATCGAGGCGCAGCGTCGGGAAATCGCCGAGATGGAGGCATTGATCGGGGATCTGGAGAGGCAGGGATCGCGATGAGGTCCTGAGCAGCTCCAAGGGCGTCCTCACTCGGTGAGTCGTCGCGAACGTGAACTTAGCTCAGCGGAGATCGGGTGCTTACGAGCCACGGAGAACGACGATGAGCAATTCACATGGGCGCCATTCGCAGGCCGGCCGTGCGGAGCCCGACGGTGCTGAAGCCCACGCTCAGCACGTAGCTGCCGAGCCAGGCGATCCTGGGCACCCGCCGCGCTCCGGGCGGGAGGCGAAGACGGACCACGCCGCGCATGGAGCTGGACAGGCGCCGGCTGCGCACGGCACGCATGGGGAGCATGCGGGACACGACAAGCACGCCGGACACAGCGTTGCAATGTTCCGGGACAAGTTCTGGATCTCGTTGCTGTTGACGCTCCCGACGCTCGTCTGGGGACACATGTTCCAGAGCGTGCTCGGTTACACCGCGCCCGCTTTCCCCGGCTCCCGGTGGATACCCGCGGCGTTAGGTACCGCCGTCTTCGTGTATGGCGGCTGGGTGTTCATCCTGGGCGCCGTCCGCGAGCTGAAGGACCGATTGCCCGGCATGATGACGCTGATCTCGCTCGCCATTATCGTGGCGTTCGCGTTCAGCGCTGTCGTGACGCTTGGTTATCCGGGAATGCCGCTCTGGGAGGAGCTGGCAACGCTCGTCACGATCATGCTGCTCGGTCACTGGATCGAGATGCGCTCCATCTCCCAGGCTCAGGGTGCCTTGAAGGAGCTGGCGAAACTCCTGCCTGACACCGCAACGCGGGTCGTGAACGACCGCACCGAGGAAGTGCCGATAGCCGATCTGCGAAACGGGGACGTGCTGCTGATCCGTCCCGGTGCCGGCGTGCCAGCCGATGGCGTGGTGGTCCAGGGGGCGAGCGCCGTGAACGAAGCCCTGATCACCGGCGAATCCGCGCCGGTCGACAAGAAAGAAGGCGCGACTGTCATCGCCGGCTCCGTCAATGGCTCCGGATCGCTGCGGGTCGAGGTCACCGGAACGGGGGAGAAAACCGCCCTTGCCGGTATCATGCGTCTCGTCGAGCAGGCGCAGACATCTCGCTCGCGTGCCCAGGCGCTCGCGGACCGTGCCGCGTTCGTGCTCACGTTCGTGGCGTTAGGAGCGGCGGCGGTGACACTCATCGCATGGCTGGCATTGCGCGCCGAGCCTTCGTACGCCGTTGAACGCGTCGTCACCGTGCTGGTCATCGCCTGCCCGCATGCACTCGGGCTGGCGATTCCGCTTGTCGTGGCGATCTCCACCACCCTGGGTGCGCGCAACGGCCTGCTGGTGCGCGACCGTCGCGGACTCGAGGAGGCGCGCAGGGTCGACATCGTCGTCTTCGACAAGACGGGTACGCTCACGCGCGGCGAGTTCGGCGTGGCCGACATTGCGACGGCTGAAGGTTTTGCGCATAACGAAGCGCTTCGGCTCGCCGCGGCAGTCGAGGCGGACTCCGAACACACGATCGCGCAGGGGATCGTCCGCGGTGCCCGCGAGCGCGGCATCGACGTCCGTCCAGCCGACAACTTCGAGGCGATTCCAGGGAAAGGCGTGAAGGGGCGGGTGGACGGTCGCGTCTTGTACATGGGAGGGCCTGCGCTCCTCCGCGAACGCTCGCTCACCGTGCCGGCTTCGTTGCAGGAGGCCGCGGACCGGGCGGCTGCGGCAGGCCGGGCCTCCATCTACCTCGCCGATGAGCAACAGGTGCTAGCGCTGTTCGTGGTCGCCGATGTGATCCGGCCGGAATCACACGACGCGATTCGCGCGCTTCGCGCGCAAGGCGTCGACGTCGTCATGATGACGGGAGATGCACGCCCGGTAGCCGATGCCGTGGCGTCGGAGCTCGGCATCGAATCCGTCTTCGCAGAGGTCCTGCCTGAACAGAAATCATCGAAGATCCAGGAGTTGAAGCGCGGTGGAAAGCGTGTCGCAATGGTCGGGGACGGCGTGAACGATGCACCGGCACTCGTAACGGCCGATGTCGGAATCGCGATTGGCGCCGGAACCGACGTAGCCGTCGAGGCGGGTGATATCGTGTTGGTGCGCAGCGATCCGAGGGATGTTCCCCGGATCATCGCGCTAAGTCGGGCGAGCTACAGCAAGATGATCCAGAATCTTTGTTGGGCGGCGGGCTACAATATCATTGCTATCCCGCTCGCGGCGGGCGTGCTTGCGCCCTGGGGATTCGTTCTTTCCCCGGCCGTCGGCGCGGTGCTCATGTCCCTGAGCACGGTGATCGTCGCGATGAATGCGCAACTGTTGCGGCGAACCCGGCTCTGAAGTAGGAATCGGACAGCGACCTTCTGTCCCCTTTATCTGACGAACTTCCCATGGACATCGACGCTAATCTGAACCAGATCCTCGAGAAAATCGCCGGTTGGATTGACGGCTTTGTGCTGTTGCTGCCCAACCTGCTGGGGGCGATCCTCGTTGCGCTCGCCTTTGTATTGGCCTCGCGTATCGTACGCCGAGTGGTTCGTCGCGCGCTCGGCCGCGTCTCTTCGTACACGCAGGTGAACGAGCTGCTGGCGACGGTAGCCTCACTGGCGGTGCTGGTGACGGGTTTGTTCGTCGCTCTTGGGGTCGTCGGCCTGGACAAGACCGTCACGTCGCTTCTCGCCGGCGTGGGCATCATCGGCCTAGCGTTAGGATTTGCGTTTCAGAACATCGCGGCGAACTTCATCGCCGGCGTGCTGCTGCTGACCCGCCGTCCATTCGGCGCCAACGACATCATCAGCACCAGCGACTACATGGGGACGGTGCTGGGAATCAATCTGAGGGCGACGATCATACGTACGTTCGAGGGTCAGCTCGTCACTATTCCCAACAGCTCGGTGCTCGAGAACCCGATTGTCAACTTTACCGCCAGCGGCCATCGGCGCGTGGACATTCCGGTCGGCGTCTCCTATGGCGACGACCTGGAGAGGGCGAGGGACGTTGCGGTCGCGGCACTGGAAACGATCGACTACCGCGACAGATCCAGGCCGGTGGATCTGTTCTACGAAGGATTCGGCGACAGCTCGATCAATTTCACCGCGCGGTTCTGGATCGCGTTTGCCGTGCAGCCCGATTACATGCGGGCAAGAAGCGATGGCGTAATGCGCATCAAGTCGGCCTTCGATGCGAATGGCATTACGATTCCGTTCCCGATTCGCACTCTGGACTTCGCCAAGGTGGGCGGCTCGACACTTGGCGAAGTGTTTCA
>JBGTNB010000079.1:0-5157 GCA_041743285.1 Gemmatimonadaceae bacterium | reverse complement strand
TCGAAGCCCGTGCGCTCGGCGCGTTAGGCAGGGCCGGAGCGCTCGAATTGCTGGTCGACAGCGCCGCGCCGCTGCCCCCCACCACTTACTGGTCGCAGGGCGCGGCACTGACCGTTGCCGGTGAGGAGCTAGCGGCACACGGACATGCCGAGGCAGGCGCACGACTGTTCGGCCGCGCCGAGGAGTGGCTGCGGCAGCAAATGGCTGTAGTGCCTGACGAGCGCGCGCACCGTTTCTGGTTCGGGAGTGTGCTCTACCACCGGCAACGGTGGGCAGAAGCCGCCCAAGTGCACGCAGCGTTGCGGCGCGACTTTCCGGAGCGGCTCGATTACCGCGGGCTGGCGGCGCTTAGTGCCGCGCGTACCGGTGACCCGCGCGCCGAGTCGCTGCTCGGCGATGCAGAGCCGCAAGAGCGAGGGGAGCACGCGCACTTCCGCGCCCGGCTGGCGGCCATCGTAGGGGATACGATCCGGGCGGCCGCTCTGTTTTCCGAGGCGGCCCGGCTGGGGCTCGATGGACTCCCATGGCTACACGCCACCGCCTATCCTGACCTGCGTCTTCTGGAGGGGGTGCGCGAGTCGCTGCCGCGTTCCCTGATTTCGAGCAACGCACGATGAATGGGAGAGAATGGAACAGCGGGAAACGGGAAATGGGAAAGGGGAAACGGGAAAACGGATCGATGAGGGGAACACCCGGATCCGACTCTGACGATTGCTTTCGCCTTTCGCACTTCCGACACACTCCCCATCGCGCGCGTCATTCCCCGTTTCCCATTTCCCGTTTCCCCTTTCCCGCTGTAATCATATGCATCCCATCAACCTTCGTCGTTCGTTCGCTCGCATCGACGACCATTGGAACCCGCGCATCGCCGGCGAAGTGAACGACATGCACGTGAAGCTCGTTAAACTGCATGGCGAGTTCGTCTGGCATCATCACGAGGAGGAGGACGAGCTGTTCCTCGTCGTCACCGGCCGGTTGCTAATGCGGTTTCGCGATCGGGACGTCTGGATCGAACCGGGCGAGTTTCTGATCGTGCCGCGCGGCGTCGAGCATCTTCCGGTCGCGCCTGACGAGTGCGAGGTGGTGCTGTTCGAGCGGCAGTCCACGCTCAATACCGGCACCGAGGTGAATGCGCGCACGGTGGCCCAGCTCGATCGCATCGATTGATCTTGCACAGACGAGGAGGCTGTTCATGGCGCGAGTGGCGTCGGCGAATGCGCTGAAGCGCGGCGGTAGTGGTCGTGCGACCGAGAACGCGGCACTGGTGAAGGCCCTCGAGGAAGCGCACAAGGGGCCGGCATGGCATGGACCTTCGCTGCGCGTGACGCTTCGGCACTGCACCATCGAGGAGGCTCAATTTCGGGTAGCTCCCCACCGGAACACGATCTGGGAGCTGGTGCTGCACATCGCGTACGGCAAGCACGTCGTGCGTAACCGGCTCACCGGCGCGCGCGTTCGATTTGCGCGTCCTCTTCGCCGATCGTGGTGGCCGGCTACGCCGCCACCAAGCGATGCTGCCTGGCGGGCGGATCTCGCGTTACTGGAGGCGTCGCACGAGAAGCTCGTTAGCGCCGTCGCGGCAGCGACACCGGCCGCGCTCGCACGCCGCCGCGCGGGCAAGCGGCACGACTTCGGGGCAGAGGTGCTCGGCGTGGCACTGCACGATACCTATCACGCAGGGCAGATCACGCTGCTGCGCAAGCTTTTCTCTGCTTCGAGCTTTGGATAGGCCGCGTGGAGTTGCGGTCATCGTTTCGGCTCGCGCGTCTTTTTTTCTCGCGGAGGAACGCAGAGAAACGCAAGAACCCTTTTTACTTGACGTCGAGTACGTCAGGATCCTGGCGGCTTCGAGCAGCATCCATGTCGAAGGTTTGCAGGATGCATCACGATCTAACGGTTAAACGGTCGGATCCCGTATGAGTACAGTTAGGTATCATTTCTTTTTTCTCTCTTGCTGGTGCGCCTGATTCCGGCACTCGGAGTCCGGGGATACCAAGGAACAGATCCGAATAATCCGTTCAATCCTGATGCATCCTGCAAACCTTTGGCATTGTGGCCAGCTACGATCGAGATTTTCGCGAGTCCCGATGATAACTGCTGATGCTCGGCCCGAACCGTGTCAAGTCGATTCGAGTACAACGGCACCCCGCGTTGAAGCAATCTGCCACAGATGCAGCGTCGCGTAACTGCGCCACGGCCGCCAAGGCTCCGACATCGCTTCCGCTTGCGCCGGCGTGACGCCGCAGAGTGCCTTGCGTAAGGCGATGTCTTCCTTCGGGAATGCGTCGGGCCAGCGGAGCGCACGCATGGCTATGTAGTGCGCCGTCCACCTGCCCACGCCGGGGATAGCGATGAGCTGTGCGATGGTGGCGGCCGGATCTGCTCCCGCTTCGAGCGTCAGGCGTCCGGACGCGACTTCGCCGGCGAGGGCAACTATTCCCTGGGCACGCATCCGAATTATGCCGAGCCTGGCCACCTCATCTGTGCTCGCCGCGGCGATTCGTTCGGGGGTGGGTGACAGTCGCTCCAGCCTCGCGTGCGGAGTCTCGATAGGCTCACCGAACGCCTCCACGAGCCGCCCGGCCAATGTAGTCGCCGCCTTAACGGTGATCTGCTGGCCGACGATGGCGCGCATTGCCAGTTCGAATCCATCGAACGCGCCGGGAACGCGCAGGCCGGGGTTTCGCGCAACGGCGGCGGCCAGTGCGGGGTGAGGCTCCAGGTGCGACGCGATCACGTCGGGGCGGGCGCTCAAGTCGAAGGTATGCCTGAGCCGTCCGAGCAGCGCGGGGAGCACCGGCGTCAGCGAGTGGGTAAGCTCCACCAGCAGCGCACGCTTTTCCGGGGCATGCCAGACGCGAATCCATCCTGCATGGCGACCGAGCTGCACTGTGCGCAGGTACGTGTCGTTCTCGATCCGCTCAGCGCCGCTCAGCTCACGCTGCTGAAGGAAGTGCAGCATTCCCGGCCAATCGAACGGCGGCCGATACGCCAGTTGCAGCGTGAGCGTGGGCGCCGCGGTGATACGATCACCCGCTGCCGTGCCTGACGCGGCCTTCCTGAGGTGCGTTGGCGGCATGCCATAGCGGCCGCTGAAAGCATCGTTGAATCGGCGCAGGCTGGAGAAGCCACTGGCGAACGCGACTTCGGACATCGGCAGCGTCGTTTCGGTGAGCAGCTGCTTGGCGAGGAGCAGGCGCCGGGTGAGTACCAACTCGATAGGCGATACGCCGAGTTCCTTGTGTACGATGCGGCGGATTTGCCGCGAGCTCCATCCAAACCGCGCGGCAATCTGCTCCAGCCCTGCACCGTCGTCGAGCATTCCCTCGTCGATCCGGCTGGCGACCAGGCTGGCAATGCGGTGCGCGTCGTCGAGCGGCGCGTTGCCCGGTGCGAGCTCAGGGCGGCAGCGCAGACAGGGCCGAAAGTTCGCCTTCTCCGCTGCCTCCGCGTTGTTGAAGAAGCGGCAGTTCGCCGCTTTCGGTGTACGCGCGGTGCAGACCGGTCGGCAGTAAATGCCGGTGGAGGTCACCCCGACGTAGAACACTCCATCGAAGCGGGGGTCCCGTGAGATGAGGGCGTTGTAGAGCGCGGCAGGGTCGGAAAGCATGGCGGGAAGGTAGTCCGCGCCAGAGGACAATGCCAGCCATTTTCGGACAGGGAAGCGGGATCGCTAACTGTTTGAAACGCAGCCAGTTGCGACGACCGACGAGCGACGCGGTCGCCGTTTCGGATGGGCATCCGGCGATTGGCCTTTCGCTCGTCGCTCGGTCGCCGGTTCCTCATCCCGCGTCCCGCGTCCGGCCGCACTAACTCATTTCTTCTTCCTCGCTCTCCCCGATCCAGACTTCTTGCCGCCCCCTTCCTGCTTGTTGACGGTCGCCCAGGCACGTCGTTCGGCTTCTTTCTCGGGAATCCCGCGCGCTTCGTAGCCTTCTTCGATGTGCTCGGCTTTGCGTTTTTGCCTGTCGGTGTAAGAGGATTTGTCGCCGCGTGGCATCCAGCCCTCCAGGAAATGAGTTGCCTAGCGATGGGCATGGAGTGTGCCGGCGGTGGCCGTTCCAGTGGCCGGTCCGCCATCGCTCAGGTGCGTCGCTTCGCCGTTATCGCCGCCGGTCCTGATGACCAATGGCATCGGCGACCGAGGGGCAATCACGGCCGTGTTCCTGGCAGTACGTGCCATGCCGGTCCTCGAAGACGAGATGCACCGCGCCGTCCACACAATAGCGCACGCGATAGAGCGCGCGAACCGCCGTCTGCGATCCGACCACGGCGCGGGGGTCTAGCGCGGTGATCGTCGGGCGGAAGAGCTCGAGCTGGCCGGACATGTTGGATGCGCGATGGCGGAGGCGGGGTGGAGCTTGAATTCTACTCGAGCACTTCAGATTTCGCAGATTTCGCAGATTCGCGCGGCCCACGTTCCAAGCGGCCGTAACGCAGAGCGTCGTTCTGCGTAATCTGTGTAATCTGGGTTCCAATCTTCAAAATTTGTGAATTCCCATCCGCTTGCGGATCTGCGGCAAGATTCGCTCAATTCGTACTCTGCCTGCGAACGCTCTCTCGGTGCCCGCGGCTTGTTCTCGCATCTCGCATTTCGCATCTCTCGTTTCGCATCTCTCGAGACAAAGATCTGATGAGCAACATTCCCGTCATAGTCGAAGCCCTGTACCCCGATGCTCGCCTTCCGGCGCGCGCGACTCGCGCCTCGGCGGGGCTCGATCTTCACGCTTATCTGGCCGGCCGAACGGTGCGTCGCTGCCGGGCGGGGGAGTCGCCGCGCGATGAACCGGTTCCGGACGATGGTCTGACGTTGGCACCTGGCGAGCGGGCGCTGGTGCCGCTCGGCTTTCGCGCCCGGCTGCCGGAGGGTACCGAGGCGCAGCTTCGCATTCGCAGCTCGTCGGCATTCGTCAAGGGACTGACGATGCCTAACGCGCCCGGAACGATCGATGCCGACTATCCCGACGAATGGATGGTGATGATCCGCAACGACTCGGGATCGCCGGCGCGCGTCGAGCACGGCGAGCGCATTGCGCAGGCCGTGCTCGCCAGCTTCGTCACGCCATCATGGGAACCGGGAGCGGTGGTGCGTACCACCGATCGCGCCGGTGGAGTAGGCAGCACCGGCCGCTTCTAGCCGGTGGAGCCTAACTGGCG
>JBGTNB010000078.1:0-3027 GCA_041743285.1 Gemmatimonadaceae bacterium | reverse complement strand
CCGTGCCGCTCGAGCAGCGCGAAGTACTCGGCGAACGTGCGCCAGCGGACCGGCTGGCCGCCGAAGGTCGCGGGATTGCGCTGCGTCCGCTCGTTCTGCGGCGCATGACTCCATCCCTCGCCGCTCACCGCCGTGGTGATCCCCTGCCGCAGGCGACTCTCGGCGGTGACGCGGTCCTCGACGAACACGGCCGTGCTCTGGTTCATCATGTCGATGAACCCTGGGGCGACGACGCGATCCTCGGCGGCGACCGTGCGGCGCGCCTGACGTCCGTCGAGCGTTCCGATCTCGGTGATGCGGCCGCCGCGGATGCCGATGTCCGCGCGGTACCATGGCGCGCCGGTGCCGTCCACCACACGAGCATCTGTGATCAGGATGTCGAACGGCTCCTGCGCTGCGGCACCTCCGTGCGCGCCAACGGTTCCAACGGCGAGAGCAAGGAGGGCGAACGGCAAGGTGCGACGGGCCATGTTTGAAAGCTCCCCAATGGATGTGGTGAGTCTAGTCTAGCGAGTCCGACCGTGTGTGGCGCCCATCGGCTTTGCAGTAGAAATCGCCGGCACATAATGCTAGTATTCCATGCTAGTACACCGCACTCGCACGAAGGTGGGTCGTCATGCCGAAGAAAGAACCAAAGCGCGTTCGCGAGCAAGTCGTGGTATACCTGGATGAACGTGATCGTGCACTGCTGGAGAAGATGACGAAGAAGACCGGGTTGCCCAAAACCGAATTGTTCCGGCGAGGACTACGCCGACTTGCCGATGACACGTTGATCGGGAAGAAGCCGGGGTTTTCGATCAGACATCTCGTCGCCACCGCCGCGAGCGACGAACTCCCGGCTGATGTCGCCGAACACGCCGACAGCTATCTGTACGGCGGAGGCTACACGGAGCCCGGCAAGCGGAAGCGTGCGCGCACTCGTTGATACCAGTGCGCTGCTCGCGCTCTCACGCCGTCGCGATCAGGATCACGCCCGGGCCGTCGACATTGCGGAGCGACATCTGGTGGCGGGCGGGCAGTTCGTCGGCACGACGCTGATCCTCGGGGAGCTTCATTCTCACCTGTTGTACCTGCGCGGCGTGGAGGAGGCGCGAGTCACGGTGCTGAACCTGTTGGACGATCCGATCCACGAGTGGATGGAGGTTTCGGTAGACCTCACGCGCGATGCGGTGCTCGGCTGGTTGAACCGCTTCCGCGATCAGCGATTCTCACTCATCGACGCGGTCAGCTTCGAGGTGATGCGCCGCGAACGACTCAGCAGCGCATTCGCATTCGATAGGCATTTCGAGGTTGCAGGATTCGAGCTGCTGGCATGACGTCGGGCGTGCGCTGCCGCCCGAGTGCGCCTGCCGTCCATTCATGCCATGAATGATCATCATTCACACATGAGGACGTTGGCAGACGAACATCTCGTCGCCGAAGTGCTCCATCTCGCACCGGCGGCCATTCTCCGAGTGTAGCGCGAGTTCAGGGAACTCCGCGAAACACGGCCTCGACATCCACTTCCAGCGGCTCCGGCATAGCCGCTGGTTCCCAGAGCAGCCGATCGGCGTGACGAACGTCGCGCTCTGCGCCCCGCCGAGAGGCAAATATCGCGCGATCGTCGAGATCCACGAGCCACAGCTCGTCGACGCCTAGCGAGAGGTACGCGTCGCGCTTGTAATCGCGGTCATAGACGCGCGACGAGGGGCTGAAGACCTCGGCCGCGAGCCACCACTCGCGGATCGCGCGCCAAGGCGTCCCCGGCCGATACTTGGCGGGGTACACGAGCAGGTCCGGTTCGAGTAGCGTCCTCGGGGCGATTTCGATCTCACCGGGGCTGACCACGAATGCGAGCTCCGCAGTTGCCAGATACGCCCCGATCTCGACTAGCAGGCGAGAGAGGATCACCTGGTGCGCGGTCCCCGGCGCCGGCGTCACGAGCAGCATTCCCTCGAGCAGCTCGTAGCGCTGGCCGTCTCGCGGGAAGGCGCGCAGGTCGTCCGTGGTGAACGTCGGCAGCGGCAGCGGCATGGCCATAACATGCCTCCTCGGCGAGCGGGCGGGCAAGCGGGCACGCCGCAGAGTAAGCGAACTGTGCATACCGGTCCGTACCAAATCGACGCGGCCCGTACCCGGTCGTTCCAGTACCCACGCTGCAAGGGAATTTCAGCTCCCTGCGATCCTCCCGAGCCTGACGAAGATCCCTCGATGCCGATGCCGAGCATGCGGTTCCGCCAGTGCGTCGCCGTCCTACGGTCCGCCGCAGCCGACGATCCACCGCTCGGTCAACCTGCTCGAGACGTCCTACATGCTCGACAGGTTGCCGGCGTAGGCCGTCAATCGCACTCGGCGGCTCATCAAGTCTCCGAAGCTGTACTGGGGCGACGTTGGGCTAGGGCTCTACCTGACCGGCTCCGCACCGGACGGCGCACATCTCGAGGACTTCGTACTCGCCGACCTGCTTGCCTGGCGCGACGCCAGGCTCGAGTTGGCGGAGTTGGCGTACTGGCGTACGGCCGCCGGGCAGGAAGTAGATCTTCTGATCGAGACTGCGGGCCGGCTCCTTCCGATCGAGGTAAAGGCGACCAGTCGGCCGCGTCTGGGCGACGCATCGAATCTGCGCGTCTTCCGTGAGGAGTACGGCAAGAAGGCACGTGCCGGACTTCTGCTGCACACCGGCGCGTCGCTGGAGTGGCTTGCGCCCGATGTGCTGGCCGTGCCATGGTGGAGGATCCTTGATGTAAGGAGGGCAGCGTGACTGGTGACCCTCGGAGGCGCCATCTTGGTCGCATGCACCGCCACGCCTGGATCCTAACGATATTCCTCACCGTGATCGCCAACACCTCCCATTCGCAGCCTGAGGTGGATCTCGAGCGAATCGCCGGGACGCTCGTCCAGCGAATGGCGCTCCAACCTGGCGAACGGGTGCTGCTTGTCGGAGCTCCCGGCCGGTTTGAGCCGCTCGTGCCTCTCCTGCGCCAGGCAGTCGTGCGCGCAGGCGGCGCCGATCTGGGCGCGATGACGGCGACCGGTGCGCCGCTGGCC
>JBGTNB010000077.1:0-2611 GCA_041743285.1 Gemmatimonadaceae bacterium | reverse complement strand
GTTCGATTTCAGCATGCTCTTACGGAGCCGGATGGAAGTCGGCGTAATCTCGATCAGCTCATCCTCCTCGATGTACTCCAACGCTCCTTCCAAAGTCAACTCCCTCGGCGGCTCGAGTTGAATGTTTTCGTCGCTCGATGTTGTCCGCATGTTCGTCAACTTCTTTTCCTTCATCGGATTCACGTCGAGATCGCCCGGCCGCGCGCTCTCGCCCACGATCATTCCTTCGTAGACTCCGGTGCCAGGCCCAATGAACAAGGTGCCGCGGTCAGACAGGTTGAACAGGGCGAACGCAACAGCGATCCCCGACTCCATCGAAACGAGTGTGCCCCGCTTTCGGCCGGCCAGCGGACCGGCCCACCGCCCGTACTCCAGGAACCGGTGGTGCATGATTCCGGTGCCGCGAGTATCGGTAAGAAACTCAGACCGGTAGCCGAACAGACCGCGAGCGGGAATTCGATACAACATTCGCACCAAACCCTGCCCGGGGTTCTTCATCTCTATCAATTCGGCGCGACGAGGCCCCAGTTTCTCGATTACGGCGCCCAGGTATTCCTCGGGTACATCTATCGCCAGCTCTTCGTACGGTTCGAGCTTCTCGCCTGTTGCAGACTCCCGGGTGATAACCCGTGGCCTCGACACCTGAAACTCGTATCCTTCCCGCCGCATCGTCTCCATGAGAATGGACAGATGCAGCTCCCCGCGACCGGCAACCGACCAGGTGTCGGTCGCCGGCGTATCCGCTACGCGTAGCGCGACATTTCGCTCGAGCTCGCGGTACAAGCGTTCGCGCAGCTGCCGCGACGTGACGTACTTACCATCCCTTCCGGCGAACGGCGAGTCGTTGACCACGAAATCGACGGAAATCGTGGGCTCCTCGACGGCGATCCCGGCCAGCCGCTCCTGCGTCTCGACATCGGAGACAGTCATACCGATCTCAACGCCGTCGAGCCCCGCCATAGCGACCAACTCGCCCGCTGACGCGCTCGCCACTTCCACCCGGTCAAGCCCCTCGAAGATGTACAACTTGGTGACCCGCGACTTCTCGACCGGACGGTCCGGCTCGAGAGGAAGTAACGCCACGAGCTCGCCCACCTCGACCGTTCCCCTCTCTATTCGGCCGATGCCGAGCCGGCCAAGGTAAGGTGAGTGATCGATCGTCGAAATCAGCATCTGAAACGTGCCACTCGCATCGCTCGGTGGCGCCGGTACGTGGGCGACGATCGTTTCGTAGAGCGGGGTGAGGTTGTCGTTCGGCTCTTCCAGTACGAGAGTCGCCGTGCCGTCACGTGCCGAAGCGTAGACCACCGGGGCGTCGAGCTGTGCTTCATCCGCCTCGAGCTCGATCAACAGGTCCAGCACTTCATCGTGAACGCGCAGGGGATCGGCACCCGGCCGGTCGATCTTGTTGATGACGATGATCGGGGTTCGCCTCAAGGCAAGCGCCTTGCGGAGTACGAATCGGGTTTGCGGCATGGGACCGTCAAAGGCGTCGACCACCAAAAGGACGCCATCAACCATCCGAAGTATGCGCTCTACTTCCCCGCCGAAATCGGCGTGGCCGGGAGTATCTACGATATTGATCTTGACGTCACCCCACCGCACGGATGTATTCTTGGCGAGGATGGTAATTCCTCTTTCGCGCTCCAGCGGGTTGGAGTCCATCACCCGCTCGACCAGAACCTGGTTTTCACGGAAGGCGCCGGCCTGGCGAAGCATCTTGTCCACCAGCGTCGTTTTGCCGTGATCGACGTGCGCGATGATTGCAATGTTCCGGATGTGCATAGCCAGTAAACTTAACGGGCCGGGAGGAGCCTCTACAAGCGCGCCCACGTGAGCGATGCGCGGCGGCCGAACGGCAGTACGCGCACTCACATCGAGCGACCACCAGCCTTCAGGAGGTGCTCATGGAGCAGCACGACGATTCCAATCCAACGCACTACCCTCTCGGTCGCGGTTATGGCCACGACTACATGCGTGGCGGCGAAGTATTCGGCGGGTACGGGTACCGCGAGCGAGAGGACTATGCAAGGACGCGCGGCGGTGACGTCGTCGAGATTCCCGATCTCGATCCCATCGCGCAAGGCAGCGGTAGCGCAAGCGCAGTCGACGAGGCCGAAGACACGAACGGACGCGCACCCAACGACGGCCCTGCGCCAGCTCAGATGAACTCCGCTGCAGCACCCGTACCGCATTTGGAGCACACCTTCGGCGACTCGGGCAGCTCATGGCGGCATTCCCGCAGTTACTATGTGACGCAGGCACAGCTGCAGCAGCGGCTGTACGGACCTCAGCGCGCGAGCCCTGGACCTTACGATGCACGGCTGCGTGCCTTACGACGTGCGGACCCGGACGTCCGGCGCGACGTGCAGGACGCGCTGTTTTACGATACGTGGGTCGATGCGCAGCGCATCTCGGTGGAAGTACAGGAAGGCCGCGTCCTGCTTCGCGGCGACCTGCCTACCGATCAGGAAGTTCGTTACGCGTGCGATGATGCGTGGTCGGTTGCCGGGGTGCGCGAGGTCGTGTGCGAGGTAGAGGTGAGCGGTTAGGAAAGCGGGAAAGGGGAAACGGGAAACGGGAAACGGGATGGACTTGCGGGGGGGGGGGG
>JBGTNB010000076.1:0-4293 GCA_041743285.1 Gemmatimonadaceae bacterium | reverse complement strand
CCTTCGAGAATGCGGTCCAGCTCGTGCACGGTGAAGTTGATGCGGTGATCGGTCACGCGGTTCTGTGAGAAATTGTATGTGCGAATCTTCCCCGAACGATCACCGGTCCCCACCTGAGTCTTGCGCATCCGCGAGCGCTCGGCCTCTTGCTCGGCTACGCGGCGGTCCAACAGCCGCGCGCGCAACACCTCCATAGCCTTGAAGCGGTTCTGCAGTTGGGACCGCTGGTCCTGCTGGATGACGACGATATCGGTCGGGATGTGCGTTATGCGCACGGCGGAATCGGTTGTGTTCACCCCCTGGCCGCCCGGCCCGGAAGCGCGGAAGACGTCGATTCGCAAGTCTTTATCGTCGATCCTTACGTCGACTTCCTCCGCCTCGGGAAGCACGGCGACGGTGGCGGCAGAGGTGTGGATGCGTCCCTGGTTCTCCGTTGCCGGCACTCGCTGTACGCGATGCACCCCCGACTCGAAGCGCATGGCCCCGTAGGCTCCTTCGCCTTGCACCTTGAATACCGATTCCTTCACGCCGCCCAACACGCCCTCGGAGTGCGAGATGAACTCCCTGCGCCAGCCTCGCTGATCGATGTAGCGCTCGTACATGCGCAGCAGATCCGCGGCAAAGAGAGCTGCTTCATCGCCGCCGGTGCCTGCCCGGATCTCCACGATGGCGGCCCGGTCATTTAGCGGGTCTTGCGGCACGAGCAAGGGTCGCAGCTGCAACTCCAGCTCTTCCACCCGACGCTCGAGGTCATCCACTTCGCGCTGCGCTTCTTCCGCCATCTCGGGGTCATCAACGCCGACGAGCTCGCGCACCTGCACGAGCTCGTCTTCGTACTTCAGCAATTGACGTCCCAATTCCGCGACTGGGACAAGGCGGTGGTGCTCGCGTCCCAGTTCCGCATAACGAGCATGAGCGGGCGGGGCATCCGTCGACGACAACTCTCGCTCGATCTCAGCGACGCGGGTGAGCGCGTGCTCGAGGCGACCGCGAATACTCAGTTGGTCTTTCCGTACTTCTGGCGGAAGCGTTCGACACGGCCGGCGGTGTCCACCAGCTTCTGCTTTCCGGTATAAAAGGGATGGCACGCCGAGCAGATGTCCGTGTGGATTTCCGGCTGCGTCGAGCGCGTTTCCCAGCTGTTGCCGCATGCACAAACGACCCGAGCGAGCGCATACGGGGGATGTAAATCGGTCTTCACTTGAGCCTCTTGAATCGGACGTTGGCAAGCTGTGTAATATAGGCAAGCGCGGGGATAACGGACAAGCCGACAACGACTTCGGGGGCTGTCACGCCTACAGCGTCGCCATTGCATCAGAAGCGGGAAATGGGAAAAGGGAAATGGGAAACGGTCACTGAATGCGCCGTATTCTGAATCCTGGTCACCAGATCGCCGCTCAAGCCGAACGTCGGATCGCTGCTGCGAGGTCCTTTTTGGACATCCCGCTGCGTCCCGGGACGTTGAGCTGCTGGGCCCGTTCGTAGAGCTCGGCCTTGGAAAGGCCGTCGAGATCGTCGGCACGTCCGGACTCCTTCGTGACCCCGGACTTGGTCGACTTGGCGCCGGGTTTGGCCGAAGCCGTGCCTTTCAGACTTCGGTTCAGGATCTCGATCAGATCGACGACCTTGCGGTCCCTCTCCCCGGGCTCCGAATCGACGGTAACCACATCTTCGCCGGACTTCGCTTTCTTCGCGACGAGTTTGTTGAGCCGCTGTGCCGAGCGGTCCACCAGTTCCTTGGGCTTAAAAGCATCTTCCCTTAGCGATTCGATCGCCTTTTCGATTTTGCGTATCTCCGCGGGCTTCGCCTTGACGGGATCGGGGAGGCCGATGTCGGCCACGGATCGGATCTCATCCGGGAAGCGGAGCGTCTCCGCCCTCAGTATTCCGTTCTCGGCGAGAATCGCCACAAGGTACTCCTTGGCCCGCATGACGAAGGTCGCGATGCCGGCGCGCTCGGTGTCTTCCATCACCTTGGCAAGCAATCGATAGGCTTTGGTCGACGAGCCACCCGGCGTCAGGTAGTAAGCGCGGTCGAAGTATTTCGGGTCCACATCGGAGCTCTTCACGAACAGACGCAGATCGATGTCGCGCGTGCGCTCGGGAGCCAGCCGCTCCAGCTCATCGTCGTCCACGACGACGAACTGGTCCTTCTCGATCTCGTAGCCGCGCACGATATCCTCCCAGTCCAGGAGCTTCTCATCCTGGGAGGTGAAATAGCGGCGCGCGAGAGGCTGCCCTTCGGGCGAGACCATTCGCAGCGATACACGGTTGGAGCGGTGAGCGGCCATGAAATTCACCGGCACGCTCACCAGCCCGAAGGTGAGTGTACCGGACCAGAAAGGCCGGCCGGGGGACTCGTCAGGCAACTCCTCTGGTTCAGGCACTCTTCCTCCGCTTGCCGGCCGAAGCGATGCTCTTCTCCAGAGCATCGGCGAGCGACTGTTCGCCCTTCTTCGTTGGTGCTTTGGGGAACTTGACCACCTTGCCGGCCGCCTTTGCCTCGACGAGCTCCAGTACCCGCTCACGGTACTCGTCCTTGAAGGCGTCGAGGTCCAGCTCATCTTCCATCGCGGCAACGAGACGCTTGGCCATCTCCAGCTCGCGCTTCTCGAGATCGCGTCCCTCGGGCGGCGAAAGCTCGGAAGGCTGTAAGACCTCGCCGGCGTGGCGCAGCGTGATGAGCATGAGATAGTCTCCGTCGGCACGCAGCGCACCCACATACTCCTTCTTCCGCATGACCCAGCGTGCGACTCCCTCGAGCTCCTTGTTGCGCAGCGCCTGGGCCAGGGCAAAATAGCCCTCTTCGCTGTCGTCAGGCCCGAGATAATACGGCCGATCGTACCACAGGTGGGTGATTTCGTTAGGCGGTACGAACCGGATGACGTCGATCTCGCGCGACGGCTCCGGCTCCAGGGTGGTGAGCTCTTTCTCGTCGAGCATTACCAGCTCGCCGCTCCCGGTCTCGACTGCGCGGCGAATGTCACCGTACTCGACGACGTCGCCCGATTCGGGGTTCACCATCTGCTGCTTGATAGGCTCCTTACGCTTTCCATCGAGCAGGCGGAAGTGCACCGAGCGGTCCTGGACGGCGGAGTACAACTTCACAGGTACATCCACGTCCCCGAATTTGATCTGACCCTTCCAGATCGCGCGCGCTGCCATTACTCCGCGCCCTCGAGCTGGCGGCACTCCGAGCAGAGAACTTCGTGCGAGACCCAGTTCCTGACGACGCACTGGGCGCACCCTGCTGCGTCACAACCCGAGCAACGGACCACGACCTGCACGACGAACGTGTGCGTGCACGACTCGCAGGTCTCTTCACCATCCTCGAGCCAGTAGGGCCGCCGCATTGCTCCCTTTGCCATTGGACTCCGTCGAGTAGCGGGTCCGCCATTCGCGCGCCGGCCAGTCCGGAGCGATGCGTCCGCGCGCGGCCGAGATTGAGCAAACGCGGTGCCGAAGCCAAGGCATGGCGACGACTGGGGCCCGTCGCGGAGCGGAGGAGGCAAAAGCCGCGACCGATAACGACTTGCACGGTTTGACACGAGCCTGGGTCGACTCTAGCTTGCCGCCTGAACCGGCTGAGGGGGCGCGTCGCTCCCATGCCGCACTTCGAACGGACTCATGGAGACCACCGAATTCTTGGCGACCGTTCCGCTGCTTCGCGGACTGCATGCGATGGAGCTGGAGCGCTTCGCCGAGCTCACCCGGGAACGTGGCTATCCGCGGGGCAGCGTCATTCTGTTCGAGGACGATCCCGGCGATTCGCTGTTCATAGTAAAGAGCGGGCGAGTGAAAGTCGTTCTGGTGGGCGAGGACGGACGCGAAGTCATTCTCGGGATGCTGGGTCCCAGTGAGCACTTTGGCGAGCTATCGCTGATCGACGGTCAACCGCGCAGCGCGCACGTGATCGCCGTCGAAGATACGCAGCTGATCGTTCTGCGCCGCGAGGACTTTCGGCGGCGAATCGAGGAGTCGCCCGCGCTCGCCTGGGCGCTCTTGACGGCGCTCTCCAAGCGGCTCCGCCGCGCCGATGAGCAGATAGGTGGCCTCGTGCTGCTCGATGTACACGGTCGTATCGCGCGCCTGATGCTCGACCATGCCGGGGAAGATGGCCGGATCGAGAAGAAGCTCACCCATCAGACTATAGCGCAGATGATCGGGGCGAGCCGGGAGACGGTTTCGCGCGCCATGCGCGAGTTCCAGGATCAGGGGATGATCACCGTCGAGCGGCGGCAGATCTCGGTGTCCGACCGGAGCGCGCTGGAACGCGTGGCGCACAAGAGCGCG
>JBGTNB010000075.1:0-18152 GCA_041743285.1 Gemmatimonadaceae bacterium | reverse complement strand
CCGCACCCCGCCTGCTCGCCGATGCGTCCGCCGGCCCGGCGGCGCTCGTTTTCGGCCGCGAGGACCGTGGCCTTCCTAACGAGCTGCTCGACCGGGCGCAGCTGGTCGTAACCATTCCCACTACCGAGTACGCGTCGCTGAATCTGGCCCAGGCGGTCATGCTGGCGCTCTACGAGCTTCACCTTGCGGCGCCGGAGGCATCGCGGACTCTGGCGCCCCCCCGAAAGAACGCACCGCCGCCCACCGACGACGAGCGCGAGCGCACCTGTGCCGACGCCAGGCGTGCACTGGACGCCCTGGACTTCTTCAAGACCAGAAATCCCGAGCATGTGATGCGGTCGCTGCGATCCCTCACGGCGCGATCAGAGGCCGATGCCCGCGAGCTTACCCTGCTGCGGGCCATGGCCATCGAGGTGTTGCGTACCGTAGACCGGTTGCGCGGTGGGATCGCGTAACAGCCCCGCGCGGGCATAGCTTATCCGGCGTGAAACCACCGAGATCGATCCAGCGCGAGGGTGTCCGTTCCGCACCCGCGGACTGGGCGGCGCGGGCCGCGGCGCGAATTCCCGGAGGCACTTCGACAGGGAGCAAGCGCCCCGAATCCATGTACGGGCCTGGCGCAGGCGGGCCGACCCACTACCGGAGCGCGGCAGGCTGCCGCCTTACGACTACGGAAGGCACCGAGCTCGTCGACTTCACCATGGCGCTGGGGGCGGTGGCGCTGGGCTATGCCGACCCGGAGGTGACCGAGGCGGTAGTCTCGGCGGCGCGTAACGGGACCATTGCCGGACTTCCGCACACACTTGAGGTGACGGTCGCCGAACAGATTCAGGCAGCCGTGCCGATGGCCGAGCAGACGCGGTTCCTGAAGAGCGGCGCGGAGGCGGTCGCCGCCGCGGTGCGAATTGCGCGCGCATATACGCGGCGCGATCACGTTCTCTGCTGCGGCTACTTTGGCTGGCTGGATTGGAGCAGCGATGCGGCGGGAGTGCCGCCGGCCACCGCCGCGCTGTGCACACGCATTCCATTCGGGGATGCGGGCGCGGCGCGTGACGCGGGGGCGAGAGTGCGAAACGACCTGGCGGCGATCGTCATCGAACCGGTGATCGAGCGCATGGCGCCGGTGGAATGGCTGAACGCGTTGCGTGAACTTTGCGATGAGTACGGTGCGGTTCTGATAGCAGACGAGATCAAAACGGGATTCCGTGTGCATCGATCGGGAGCGTTGGTACAGCAGGGAGTCCGCCCCGATCTGGTGGTGTTCGGCAAGGCTCTCGCCAATGGCTACCCTCTTGCGGCAGTCGCGGGACGCGCCACCGTTATGCAGACAGCGCAGCGGACGTGGATATCATCGACGCTCGCATGCGAGACCACCGCGCTTGCCGCTGCGTCGGCCGTGCTGGCCCGGCATTCCAGGGAAGATGTGTGCGGCACACTTGCAGCGGCCGGAACTGCGATGCGCGCGGCAGTCGAGCGTACGCTGGCGGCCAGTGGGGCCGACGGTGTGCGGCTGGAGGGGATCGCCCCAATGTGGTTTCTCAAGTTCGCCAGCGAGTCGCGTGAGGCAGCCTTTCTGTCGAGGGCGCGGGCAGCCGGCGTGCTCCTCAAGCGCGGTGCCTACAACTTCGCATCGCTGGCCCACGATGAGGCTTCAGTGGCAGCGCTCGAACGGGCACTGACGGCGGCGTTCGCCGCCGGCGAGGCACCGGATGCCTAGCGAGCAGCCGCTGGCCGGATCGGGACCGCTCGTCGACGTGCACGCGCACTTCTACCATGCCGGGTGCGGGCGCGCCGATTGGGCGGACGCAAACGCGGCGCGGCTACGGGCAGGTGACCGCATTGGCATCTCCGTGCACATCGCGTCCATTCTTGGCAGTTGGGGACACAGATCGCCGACCTACTTTCCATCGCCGGCCGACGTCACCGTCGCCAACGATGCCATGTTCGCGATGCAGCGTGGCGATCCGGAGCGTATTCGCAGCTACGTAGTAGTGAATCCTAACGACTCGGCCCACGCGCTGGAGGAGATTGCCCGCGGCGCGGAGCGGGGAGCGGTCGGCATCAAACTGGCGGCCAGCCGCCGGGCGGATGATCCGCTTCTCGATCCGATCGCCGAAGCAGCCGCCAGGCACGGATTTCCGGTTCTACACCACATTTGGCAGCATCGCCGTCGCGAATGGCCAGGGCAGGAGGCCTCCGACGCTGTGGAGTACGGGCGGCTCGCCGCCCGGCATCCGCGAGTGAGCTTCATACTGGCGCACATAGGAGGCGGCGGTGATTGGGCGCACACCTATCCCGCTGTCGCCGATCTTCCCAACATTTTTTTGGACCTCTCGGGGAGCGGGGTCGACCGGGGAATGTTGGACCAGGCACTCAGTGCAGTGGGATCCCGGCGGCTTCTATGGGGCTGCGACATTACCATGGAGACAGGATTGGCCAAGTGGTGGGCGCTCGAGGTGATGAACCCAGGGCGAGACGCGCTCGAGCAGATACGGTGGCGAAATGCCGAACGGATCTTTCCCGCTGGCGCGCTCATCCCCGTCCCGGAAAGGGATCACTCTCCCGTTAGGACATGAGTATCTCGACGCTGGCGCCCGGCACCGTCGATGTCCACGCCTATGTTGGGCCGTACCCATTCAGGCATGTGCCACATCCCGACCCAGAGGTGCTCGTCGGCGTGCTCGAGAGGGAAGGGGCTGCCGGTGCGTGGGTGGGGTCGCTCCCGGCAGCGTTCCACCGCGATCCGCGGCCGGCGAACGACGAACTGTTCGAGAGGCTGCGTCCGTTCGCGGCTTTACACCCGGTGCCGGTGGTCCGTCCCGATTGGCCGGCGTGGGAGCGGACGCTGCGCGATGCGGCCGAATCGGGGGCGCCAGCGGTAAAGGCCTATCCACCGCAATGGGGCATGGGGCCGGCCGATCCGCACATGACGGCGCTCGCACGAGCCTGTGGAGACGCCGGCGTCGTGCTCCTGCTCACCGTCCGGTTCGAGGATCTCAGGCAGAGGCACGGCATGGACATCGCCGGCGATCTGTCTGCCGCCGCCGTTCGCGCCATAGCGCGCGCCAGCGACAAGTGCCGTATCGTAGTGCTCGGCGCGGGCCGCGGTACCATCGAGGAGGTGCATTGGGGGCTCTCGCCTGACGAGCGCTCACGCATCTGGTGGGACATTTCATGGATCTGGGGGCCGCCGGAGGATGAGCTCGCGCACCTCATGAGAAACATTGGTCCCGAGCGGTTGCTTTACGGCACGGGTTGGCCGCTGCGACTCACTCAGGCTCCGCGCGCCAGCTTGGCCCTGCTGCCGGAGGAGCTGCGTTCCGCGCGCTTGGCTACCGCCGCCGACGTACTCGGCGATGGGGAGCCGGAACTGAAATGAGAAATGCGAGTTGCGAGAACCACTTTCGCTTTCGTTCAAGGCTACAGCAAGGTGATCATCGCTTGGATGCGGCACTTGCGCCTATGCCCGGTGAGGACGACATTTCGCGCGGCTGAACCCCCTTCTGGCAGAGGAACGTGCGGGGGCCTCCTCACCCGGCTCAAATGACGAGTGTCAATGACGAATAGGAGGAAGTGGGCGGTTGTTCCGGGGCTGTTTGCCCTTGCAGCCACCGCCATCGTTCTCTCCGCGTACAGTGGTGCGTCCACGCCTCAAGGGCGCGCGCCAACCCAGCCCATTCCGTTCCCGCACAACGTTCACGTCAAGACAGTCGGACTCAACTGTCTTTACTGCCACTTCACTGCCGACAAGTCGCCTGACGCGGGCTTGCCGGCGGTGAGCACGTGCATGGGATGTCATCTGTCGGTTGGTCCCACCCGGCCCGATGGATCGCAGCGCGTGGGCATAGACACCCTACAGGCATATTGGAACCGCAACGAGCCCATCCCGTGGGTTCGCATTCACAAAGTGCCTGACTACGTACAGTTTCCGCACATGCGTCACGTGAATGCCGGTGTAACCTGCCAGTCATGTCACGGCCAGATTCAGGACATGGGTGCGCCGGTTCATCAGGCGGAGTCGCTCAACATGGGATGGTGCGTCAAGTGTCACATCGGCGAATCGAATCCGCCGTTCCGAGCGCGGTACGACTGCGCCGTCTGCCACTACTAGCCGGGAGCGCATGAGTCATCCCAAGCAGCCGCGCGAAGCTTCCAGGCAGGGCGCCTCGCGTCGTGAGTTTCTCAAAGTGCTCGGCGCCGCTGGTGCGACTACAGCGGCGGTCGGTTGCAGCTCCGACCGGGTCGAGAAGCTCATTCCTTACGTCAACCATCCCGACAACACCGTCCCCGGTGTTTCCAACTACTATGCCACCACCTGCCGCGAGTGCTCCGCGGCGTGCGGCATTGTGGCCGAGGTGCGAGACGGACGAGCGATCAAGCTCGAGGGGAATCCGGCCCATCCGCTGAATCGGGGAGCACTATGCGCCCGTGGTCAGGCGGCGCTTCAGGGCCTGTACAATCCGGACCGGTATCGCGGGCCCATGATGCGCGCCAATTCCGATGCAGCGCTCGAGCCGGTCACCTGGGAAGTCGCGCTCGCTGCGTTGCAGCAGCTCCTCGGAACCGCACGGCAGAGCGGGGAGGCGGCGAGAGCACTCTTCATAAACGGGCACGAGTCGGGCAGCTTTCCAGTGCTGCTCGACAGCTGGCTGCAGTCGAACGGAATGCCGGCGCACCTGCCATACGACGCGTTGATCGATCACGCAACGGTCGCCGTCAATCGTCAGGCGTATGGAGTTGCCTGGCCGTCGCTGCGTTTTCAGAATGCCCGGCTGATCGTGTCGATCGGAGCGGATTTTCTGGATACGTGGGGCGCCACGGTCCCTCAGCAGCTCGATTTTGCCGAGGCGCGATCCAGACTGCGCGATGCGCCGCGATTGGTGTATGTCGGCTCGCGCCGTTCGCTCACCGGGTTGAATGCCGACGAGTGGATTGACTGCAGGCCGGGATCGGAGCTCGCGATAGTCAACGCTCTGGCTGGCGCCGCCGGTTCTTCCATCGAGAGTGCGGCCGAACAAGCCGGCGTGCCGGTCGACAGCATGCAGCGGCTTGCCCGCGATCTGCGCGCAGCTACACCGAGCATGATTCTGTCCGGCGTCACCACCGTCAACGCGTTCGAGGTGGGATCGGCCGTTGCGGCCCTTAATCAGAGCCTCGGCAACGTCGGGCGCACTATCCTGCCTGGCGAGCCGATATCCGGATTCGATGCTGCGGCCCCGGTCGAAATGGTGAACGCAGTCGACCGCATGCGCGAGGGGCAGATCTCGATGCTCTTCCTGCGCAACGTAAACCCGCTATTCACGCTTCCCGCCGCGTTAGAGGCGGCGGACGCGATCCGTCGCGTTCCGTTCAAAGTCAGTTTTTCGAGCTATCCTGACGAGACCACCGAGTTGTGCGATCTGGTGCAGCCGGATCACCATCCGCTCGAGTCGTGGGGCGATGCTCAGGTGGTGCCGAATATCGTGGGGCTCCAGCAACCGACCATGGAGCCCGTGTTTCCAACACGGTCTACCGCGGATCTGCTGCTCGAGCTCGGCCGCGCGTCCGGTGATGCACAGTTCTCAGCTCCGAGCTACCGCAGCTGGCTCATGGAGCGATTCCCGGGAGGCGAAGCGGCGTTTGCCGAGGCGCTTCAGACGGGCCTTACGACTGGCAGTGTGGGTGGCGCGGGGGCCGCCCGACCGTTGCCCGCTCAGACGAGGCCGGCGCCGGTGCCGCTCGAGTCCCAGACCGGCGACTTTTTCCTGCACATCTATCCATCGGCGGTGCTCGGTGACCGCGGTGCCAACAAGCCATGGCTGCAGGAGCTTCCCGATCCGGTATCCAAGATCTGCTGGCAGTCATGGATCGAGATTCACCCGTCGGCGGCCGAGCGCCTCGATGTGGTCTCGGGAGATCTGCTCACAGTGCAGAGTGCGGCGGGAAGCGTTACGGCACCGGCGTACGTGTATCCAGGTGTGCGCGCCGATACGTTGGCTATGATGTTCGGTCAGGGACACCGGCGAGCCTCGTCAGGCGAACCGAGAGCTGTCGCCGGCTATCCGGAAGGGACCGTTCTCGAAGGCTATGGACGGTATTCGGCCGGAGTGGGCGTCAACCCGCTCGACGTCTCGCCGGCCGCATTCGATCCGCAGTCCGGCGCGTTCGCCTGGACCGCCGTCAAGGTGGGAGTCACCAGGGCGGGCGGGCACCGGGCGCTGGTGACCACCGAGGGTTCGGCGCGCCAGCACGGTCGCGGCATCGCTCGCGCCATGCCCGTTTCGGCACTCGGTCAGCCTGTCGATCATGGCGGCCACCACTTTCCAGGGGATGCCTCTCATGAGCCACTTCCCGGACTCAGGTCGCCGCTCGCCGCCGACGCGCAAGGTGCGATCGCCAGCGGCGTAGAGCACAAGGAAAAGGACATGTACGATCCGGAGCACTGGAGTGGGATGGCCAACCGCCGATGGGCAATGACCATCGACCTGGCCAAGTGCACCGGGTGCTCTGCCTGCGTTACCGCTTGTTATGCGGAGAACAACGTGCCAACCGTGGGCGCACCGTACCAGACGAAGCGCATCGGCATGGATGCGATACCCGGCGGCAACGTGGCGCAGGGGCGCGAGATGAGCTGGATTCGTCTCGAGCGTTATTACGAGGGCGACGTCACCACGTCGAACTTCGAGGCGCGGGTGGTGCCCATGCTCTGCCAGCACTGTGGCAACGCGCCATGCGAGCCAGTCTGCCCGGTGTACGCAACCTACCACGCACCTGATGGGCTCAACGTCCAGGTGTACAATCGCTGCGTCGGCACGCGCTACTGCTCCAACAACTGCCCGTACAAGGTCCGCTACTTCAACTGGTTCGGCTACGGCGAGCCGGCACGCCCGCAGTATGCGTGGCCGGAGCCGCTCAACTGGCAGCTCAATCCCGACGTCACGGTGCGCGGCAAGGGCGTCATGGAAAAGTGCACTTTCTGTGTGCAGCGGATCCGCGAGGCCGAGAACCGGGCGGCACTGGACGGGCGGGAACTGGAACCTGACGAGTTCACGGTGGCGTGCGCGCAGGCGTGCCCGTCACGGGCGATCGTCTTCGGTGATGCCGCCGACCAGCGGTGGACGGTGGCGGGCCAGGTGCACGATGAACGCGCCTATCACGTGTTCGAGGAGCTCAACACGTTCACCGCGGTCGTGTACCTGCAAAAGGTCAATCACCCTGGCGAGGGTCAACCGGCAATAGAGGGGGCGGGAAATGGCGCCGGTCACTAGGCCCAGCCGCAGGCGCTCCAACATTGCCACCGCCGACATTCAGCTACCGGCGGTCACCAGCTATAGCCAGGTGTCCGACGAGATCATCGCCACGCTGCGTGGAACGAGGGCATGGTTCATTGGCCTGGGAACGGCGATAACGTGCCTGCTGATCGGCATCGGCGCCTGGATGTACCAGCTCTACTATGGTCTTGGCGTAGCAGGGTACTCGCCACCGGTCATGTGGGGCGTCTACATCATCACCTTCGTTTTCTGGGTCGGTATCGGGCACGCCGGCACGTTGATCTCCGCCATTCTGTACCTGTTCCGGGCGGGATTCCGCACGACTATCTACCGCTGTGCGGAGGCGATGACGGTCTTCGCGGTCATGACCGCCGGATTGTTTCCCATCCTGCACCTCGGGCGGCCTTGGAAATTCTTCTGGCTCATTCCGTATCCGAACTGGCGGCTCCTCTGGCCGCAGTTCAAGAGCCCGTTGGTGTGGGACGTCTTCGCAATTCTGACGTACCTCACCGTGTCGACGACTTTTCTATACGTCGGGCTCATACCGGACATCGCTGTGCTGCGCGACCGGGAGACACACCCGGTGCGGAAGAAGATCTATAGCGTGTTGTCGATGGGGTGGCGCAACTCGGACCGCGAGTGGCGCCACTTCGCGCGCGCCTACCTATTCCTCGCCGCGTTCTCGACGCCACTCGTGCTGTCGGTGCACTCGGTGGTGTCGTTCGACTTCGCCATGGCGCTCACCCCCGGGTGGCACGCGACGATCTTTCCACCGTACTTCGTCGCCGGCGCGATCTTCTCCGGCATCGGCATGGTCTTCACGATCATCATTCCGATTCGCCGGTGGTTCGGGCTCAAGCACTACGTCACTATCAATCACCTGGATGCGGCGGCCAAACTCTGCCTGTTCACATCAATGGTGGTGGGGCTCGCCTATCTCACCGAGTTCTGGGTTGCGTGGTACAGCGGCAACGAGTTCGAGCAGAGCTACTTCATGAATCGCATCTTCGGGCAGTGGTGGTGGGCTGCCTGGATCATGATCATCTGCAACATGGTGCTGCCGCTCTCGCTGTTCAAGCAATCATGGCGGCGGAATACCACCTGGCTGTTCATACTGTCGATCTTCATCAACATCGGCATGTGGTTCGAGCGGTTCGTCATCGTCGTTCCGTCTCTCTCGCACGAGTTCGAGCCGTGGCAGTGGACCAACTACTCGCCGGCATGGGTGGACTGGGCGATTCTGCTCGGCAGCTTCGGCTGGTTCTCGATGTGGTTCCTGCTGTTCATCAAACAGCTTCCGGTGATTGCGATAGCCGAGGTGAAGGAGATCATTCCTCCGCCGGTCAAGCGGCCGCATCCGCACGAGGATCACATCGATCATGCCGGAAGGCACCTGGAGTACGAGCCTGACACACCTGGGGAATTCGCCTGATGCGCGGAATCGTCGGGGTGTTCAGAGAGGTCGACTCGGTGGTCGATGCCATCGGCGCGTTGCGTAAGGAACGTCCGGGAGAGATGACGGTTTATTCGCCGACGCCGCGTCACGAGCTCGATCATGCGCTGGACTACGGACCGAGCGTCGTTCGCCGGTTCACGCTGTTCGGCGGATTGTTCGGCGCGACCTGCGGCTATTGGATAGCGATATGGGCATCGGATTATTGGCCTCTGGTGGTCGGCGGCAAGCCAGTGGCATCGTGGGTGCCTTATCCGATTTTAGGATTCGAGGTGATGGTGCTCTTTGGTGCGCTGTCCACGGTAGCCGGGTTGTTCATCAACGCCAGGATTCCGCGCCTGACAATGACGGTGGGCTACGACCCGCGTTTCAGCGACGACAGCTTCGGTATCTGGGTCGAATGTCCCCCCGACAAGCTCCGGCGCGTCGAGGACCTTCTCCGGCAGCATGGTGCAGTGGAGGTGCGTGGTGAGCGTTAAAGAGGGTCGTGGGTCGGGGGTCGGGGGTCGGGGGTGTCGCGTTGCGGCCCTCCTCGCGCTTCCCGTTATGCTTGGCGGGTGCGAATGGTTCTCGGACTTCAGGGACCAGCCGCGCATTGAGCCCTGGGAGGCGGAGTATCAGGGGGAGAACGTTGGCTTTCGCGGAAATCCGGCCAACTCCGTCCCGATGCACGGCGGAGGGGTTCCCGAGTTCATGATCGGCCTGGGGCGGTTTCCCACGGTCTTTCCGGCGGTGATCGATTCCTTCGCGGCAATGCAGAATCCAGTTACCGCGGATGCGCGATCGCTGGAGATGGGACGCAAATACTATCAGATAAATTGCGCGGTGTGCCACGGCGCCGCCGGCGCTGGTGATGGGATCATGCTCCGCTACGGCGTCGCGGCGCCGACGCTCGTCGATGAGCGGGTAAGGGGACTCACCGATGGCTATCTGTACGGGATGATTCGCAATGGCCGCGGCGGTATGCCCAACTACGCACGCATCGAGCACATGCACCGTTGGGATGTGGTCAATTACGTCCGGGCGCTGCAATCGGGCGGGCAAGTAAATACGGACTCAGTCGGGGTGCCTGGCGAGACGGGACAGGCGCTTCCCGGAGCCAGTCCTACGGCTCCTACGCTTCCCTCGCCCTTCTTCCCGCCGTCAGGCGAGTTGCCTCGCGCCGGCACGGATACGGCGACGCTGCAAGCCGATAGTGCACAGAACGCCAACGCTGGTGAGGTGCAGCCGTGAGCGCGCATCACGAAATGCACGTTCCCACGCGAGAGGAGTTGATTCAGGCCACCTCGCGGCCCGTTTCGCGTCTCATCGTGCTTGCGTGCGCTCTGTTTGGGGTGGTCGGTGCACTCGTCTTCATCTTTGGCGCACTGACCGGGCAGGAGCGCGTATGGCAGGCGCTACACGTGAACTGGCTGTTCTGGGTGACGCTGTCGCAGGCCGGCGTGGTTTTCGTCGCCGTGCAGCGAATCACGACCGCCCGCTGGTCGCGCCCCATCGTTCGATTTCTCGAAGGCTACGTGGCGTTCCTGCCCATCGGTCTCGTATTGCTCCTGCTGATCATGCTGGGCCACGAGCACATATTCACTTGGGCGCGCGAAGAAGTAACGATACCTGAAAAGCACACGTATCTGTCGCCTGCATTTTTCTTTGGACGACAGATAGTGATGTACTTGATCATATTGGCCCTAAGCGTTTGGTATATCTATACCTGCGTACGTCTTGATGTTGGTATCGTGCCGGAGTTCGGAGCCAGCTGGGGTCGTGGAATACGGGACCGCATGCGGCGCGGATTTCGGGATGAGCGCCGAGAGCTGCACTCGACGCACTCCCTGCAAGGCAAGCTCGCGATCTGGTTGTGTCTGGCCTTTGGCTTTTTCTACACGGTCTTCGCGTGGGATCTGTCGATGACGTTGGATCTCCACTTTCAGAGCGCGCTCTACGGTTGGTGGTTTTTCATGGGAGGTTGGCTCGCCGCGATTCTGACATGGAGTCTGCTCGTAATGGCGTGGCGGCGGCATCTCGACGTGTACGACCTGATCGAGGAAAAGCACTTTCACGATCTCGGCAAGTTGTCGTTCGCTTTCGTCGCGTTCTGGGGCTACCTGACGTTCGGGCAGTACCTCGTTATCTGGTACGGCAACATGGCGGAGGAAACTCACTGGATGCGCCTCCGGCTGATCGAGCCCTGGCTGCCATTCACCCTGACCGCAGTCTTTCTCGTTTTCGTGATTCCATTTTTTGGACTCATGTCACGGGCGGCAAAATTATTTCTTCCGACGTTTGTGCTGTTTGCTCTTTGCGCGCTCGTAGGACTATGGGTGGTGCGTTACGTGGAAGTGTACCCATCGCTGCATTGGGAAGGGGAGCACGCGCCGTTCGGTTTGTGGGAGATCGGAGTCACCATCGGCTACGTCGGTTTATGGGGATTGTGTTACGCCGCTTTCATGAACGCATTCCCTCGAATGCGCGTGCTCCTCATGACCTCGCCATATCGGGATGAGGTGCAGGTGCCGGTGAATGCGGAGACGATGGAGCCGTTGCCGGCGCATGAGTGAAGCAGGAATTCGGAGATAGGAATTAGGAAATAGTGAAGGAGCGCGGCGGCTGCGCCGCCGCATGGGTGGAAGGGCGCAGCGCAAAATTCGACTTCCTCACCTCAATTCCTAACGCACCTACCGGAAAGTCTGGAAGCCAATTTCAGCTTCCGTCGAGCAAACGGGAACGCCACCGGCGTTCCCGTTTGCGTACCACCCCTATTTCCTAATTCCTGTTTCCTAATTCCTGATTCCTATTTCCTTCCTCCTTTTCGCATCCAAACCCTCCAATTAACTTTCATTCAACGGGGCGTTAGCTCAGCTGGGAGAGCACTAGCTTTGCAAGCTAGGGGTCGCGAGTTCGAGCCTCGCACGCTCCATCAAAGTTCGCTGTACATATCGCAGAGTTTGCATGCTCCAATCGCGTGCTTCGAGTAGCGCCGCTAATGCTGTCTCACGCTGCAGTGCGCGTGATGGCAGGACGCGGCGCTTTCTTCCTTCGGTCCACCTCTTGCACCGCCCGTCCTCCAGACCGGTCCGGAGACGATCGTAATGCCGCAATCCTTGCGCGTGCTAATTGCCGAAGATGACGGCGCATCTGCACAGCATTTGGAAGTGGAAGTTCGTGAGCTAGGTCACACCGTTGTGGGAATCGCTTCCGATGGTCCTGGAGCGGTTTCCATGGCGCGCGCACTGAGCCCCGACCTGGTCATCCTGGGTGCGCATCTACCGGGAATCGATGGACCCGGCGCCGCCGAGCGCATTCACGAGGAACGGCCGGTTCCGCTCGTGATGCGCGGTGATCACATAGGTCCCGACCTCGTCGAGCGAATAGCGAGGCTGCCGGTGTTCGGAATGCTTCCACACGGTGCGAGTCCGGGCCATGTCGGCGTCACGCTGGCCATCGCCTTCGCACGGCATGACGACTGGCGCCGGGAACAGATCCGCGCCGACGAGCTCAACCAGCGCCTCGAGGATCGCAAGGTCATCGAACGCGCCAAGGGAATTCTCATGCAGCGCGAAGGGCTCTCGGAAAGCGATGCCTATCGAATGCTTCAGCGAACCAGCCAGAGCCGAAACGTGCCTATGGCCGAGCTTTCGCGGAGTCTTCTCGCCGCCGAGGAACTGATCTCCCCACCGTCCCGCGCCAGCAGCCGCCGGACCCCTCCGGCCAATCCCGCCAGATAGCGTGGCGACGGGCGTATGGCCGCCGCCTCGCCTGCGTCGATAGGCTACCGATTCTCCTGCACCCCCGCCCCTACTCGCTCTTCCTTGCGTTCGCCGCCGTTGCGCGTCCGACCCTCGGAGCGCCCTTGGGGGCGGCGGCTGCCTTCCGCGTCGGTCGAAACGCTGCCTTTGCCAGCGTCGATCTGAATGCGCCGGGGCTGTGGCAAAGCTCCCTGCGGGATGCGAATCGTTAGCAACCCGTTGTCGAACTTTGCGCTGACCTGGTCGGCATCCACTCCCGGGGGAAGCGAGAATGAGCGTGAGAACGAACCGTAGCTGCGCTCGACGAGAAAGTAGCGGCCATCCTCTTCTCCTTCCTGTCGTTCTTCCCGCTTCTCTCCTCGCACTGTCAGCATGTCGTTCTCGATACTGATGTCCACCTCGTCAGGCGAAATGCCGGGCAGTTCCATCTCCAGCAGCACCGAGTCCTTGCCCTCGCGGACGTTGACTGACGGCGTCCATCCTGCACGTGCACCGCTGCCGCCATAGGCGTCCTCGAATACGCGATCGATCTCCCGCCTTAGTCCGAACAGGGAACCCAATCCGCCGCCGAAAGGCGTCATGCTTCCACGGTATGCCATTTTCACCTCTCCTCGTGATTGTCCATAAAGTGCGTTGGGGATCACGAGCAACCGGCGTACCGGGCTTTCGCTGCCGTTCCGACAGAATCGATTGCCACTTTGAACGATGCGATTGCGTGCCAGTGACGAATCTGCAGTATACCGGTCATATTGAAGACCACCCAGAGCTCGCGTAAGTTCTCACGACCTCCCCGCATAGAGAGATTGCGTGCCACGACTCGCGCGCGAAGCCCCACCGATCGGGATTGCCCGAAGTCCTTCGCTGCTCTCCCTCGTCGCCGAGGTCGCTGGACTGGCGGCACGCACTCCCCGAGCTGACCGGGCCCTACCAAGAATTCTCAAGTCCATCCGCGACGCACTCAGCGCGCTCGACTGCACGCTCTGGCGTCCAAGCGCCGCGGGGCTTCCGGCGATATGGAGAGCCGGAGAAGAGGAAAGCGAAACTACCACTCCGCTGCTCGACCTCGAGACCGATGGCGCGGGCGTTGCCGCCGTGACGATTCGTTACGGTGGAAGGGACCTCGCCGTTCTCTCCGTTCGATTGGGCAGGCTGATGTCGGTCGAGGAGCGCAAGGCGCTCCGCGCCGTTGCTGACATCCTTGCGCCGGTGCTGGCTTCTGATCCGCCCCCTGCTCCCGATATGGAGTCTGTCGAGCCCATTGGCGCCGACGACCGCCGCCTGGTGCAGAAGATTGTCGATTCGCTCCCCCTGGGTCTTTACGTGATCGATCGCGAGTATCGAATCCAGGCGTGGAATCGGAAGCGCGAGACCGGCATGCAGGGTGTTTCGAGAGAGGAGGCCATCGGCCGAACGATCTTCGAGATTCTGCACCGGCAGTCGGCGGCTACCCTGCGGGCGGAATTCGACGAGGTATTCTCTACCGGGCGCATACGGCAAACCGAGATCGACACGCTCGCCGGCGGCGAGCATCGCATCTACCGGATGTCGAAGATTCCGATGCGGCTCGATGATGGCGCGGTCACGCACGTGATCACAGTCGGTGAAGACGTCACCGAGTCCCGCCGGGCGCAGGAGCGCCTTGCCCAATCGGAGAAGCTGGCCGCGGTCGGCCAGCTTGCCGCGGGTGTCATGCACGAGATCAACAATCCGCTGGCGACGATCGGTGTGTGCGCCGACGGCATCGCGCGGCGCGTCGAAGCGCTGGTGCCCGATGAGGCTACTCGTAAGGCAATCGACGAATATCTCGCGCTCGTCTGGCATGAAGTCGACCGATGCCGCGGCATCGCCGACCGGCTGCTCGATTTCAGCCGTCCGCGGCCGATGGTTCGCACCACGGTGGACGTACATGAGGTCATCGACAAGACGCTGCTTCTGCTTTCACACCACTCGCGATTCCGGCGGACGGCGGTGAACCGTGATCTCGAGTCTACATCGCTGATCATCTCGGCGAACGTCGAGTCGCTCATCCAGGCGTTCATGGCGCTGCTGCTCAACGCATCGGACGCAATGGAGAATGGCGGCACAATAACGTTGAGCACGCGCGTCAATTCCGCGGCGGGCGAGCTCGTTGTCGAGATCGCCGATGAGGGCCACGGCATTCCGCGTGAGGAGCTGCAGCGTCTTTTCGAGCCATTCTTCACCACCAAGGAGCCGGGTCAGGGCACCGGGCTCGGGCTCTCGATCTGCGACGGCATTATCAGCGACCACGGTGGCAGAATCGAAGTCGAGAGCGAAGCGGGGCAGGGAAGTATCTTCCGCGTCTTCCTGTCGTTGGAGAGTGCGGCGTGAAGCTGCTGGTGATCGAAGACGATCCTACCGTTGGGCAGTATGTAAAGCGCGGGTTGGAGGAACAGCGTTGGGGCGTGGACCTGGTGACCGATGGCGAGGAAGGGGAAGCGCGCGCCACTTCGGAAGCCTACGATCTAATCGTGCTCGACATGCGCCTCCCAGGCCGCAGCGGCCTGCAGGTTCTCAAGAATCTCCGCGCCCGTGGCTTCGAGCGCCCGGTCCTGGTGCTGACCGCCCAGGACGCAGTGGATGCCAAAGTCGAGGCGCTGCGCTCCGGAGCCGATGACTACGTGACCAAGCCCTTCGCGATGGAGGAATTGCTCGCCAGGGTGGAGGCGCTCAGTCGGCGCCCACGCGCTCTCCAGTCCCCGGTTCATTCGGTTGCCGATCTGGAACTGGATACGGCGACGCGCGAGGTGTCTCGGGCAGGGGAGCCGGTGGAGCTGACGCCCAAGGAGTACGCCGTTCTCGAATACCTGATGCGCCATGCCGGCCGCGTGATGAGCCGCACGCTCATCACCGAGTACGCGTGGGATTACCATTTCGATCCCGGCACCAACATCGTGGACGTAGTGATTACCCACCTGCGCAAGAAGATCGATGCGCCGCACGACCGGAAGCTGATTCACACGGTGCGCGGCGTAGGCTACGTTATCCGCGAGTAGCATCACCGGGAACGGAGCGCTTTCGGCAGTGGCGCACGGCGGATAACATGGGGATCATGTCTTCCGCACTCCGGCGACGCTCGCCGCGCATCCCGCGTCTCGCTTCCCGGATCCGGCGTCCGGCGTCCCGCTTCCCGCTTCCCGCGTAATGTCCAGCATCCGGTCACGCCTCACGACTGGGTACGCCGCCGCCCTGGCCGGCACGATGCTCGTATTCGCGCTGGTGCTGTACGCGGCCCGTCGGGCCAGCTCGTACGAAGAGCTGCAGCGATATGTGACCGCCGAAGCGAACATCGTCATTGGCATCATTCGTCAGGCGGAGCTCGAAGGACGGCCTCTGACACAGTTGCGCGACTCGCTGGCCGGCCCTACCGTGACGCCGACACTTTCTCAGCTCCTCGACGGCGTACCCGACTATGTGGTCGTGCTGGGCCGCGATGACATCATTCTCTATCGCTCCCCCGCCGTTCGTCAGCTGCTCGACATCGGATACAGCCAGCTCATCGGCCGCGGGTCAGAGGTACCCGTAACGGGACCTGGACAGCTCGCTTCCATTCAAAACGAGCAGGTGTTGATCGTCGCACGTGCGCCTCCGGATCCGCAGTCGCAGATCTCACGTGTAGTGGTGGCGGCATCCACACAGTCGGCCGACCTGGCGATCGCCGAGCTGTTCGGCACCATGCTCATTATCGCTCCGATTCTTCTCCTCGCGTCTGTTGGTATTGCCTACGCGATATCGAGCCGCGCCTTTCGGCAAGTCGACAGACTCATCAATGAGGTCCAGGCGATAACCGACGGCCGAAGCCTGCACCGGCGTCTGCCGGTGGAGAGCTCGGGAGATGAATTGACACGTCTCGCCGTCACGCTCAACGAAATGATGGCGCGATTGGAGACTTCCTTCGCCGGACTGCGACGGTTCACCGCCGACGCGAGCCATGAGCTCAAGACGCCACTGGCGGTTTTGCGCGCCGATGTCGAGCGGGCAATGAGTCCCAATTCATCGCGCACCGAGAAAATGGTGGCGCTCGAGGAGGCGCTGCAGGAAACGACCAGGATGGCTGATCTCGTCGGCAGCCTGCTCACGCTGGCGCGGGCTGACGAGGGCCGATTCGACCTTCACCGCGAGTGGGTGGACCTGGAGCCCCTCGTGCGTGAAGTGTTCGAGACCGCGCACATCCTCGGCGAAGAAGGCGGGCTCGAGGTGACTATGCCCACCGTGACGCCGACGGCGGTGATGGGTGATCGGACCCGATTGCGCCAGCTGTTCCTCAACCTGGTAACCAACGCCATCAAGTACACGCCGCGCGACGGCTCCGTGGAGATAACGCTATCGAAGACGGGCCGAACGGCCACCCTCTCGGTGCGCGACACCGGCATCGGCATATCGGCTGCCGACCTACCGCACGTCTTCGAGCGCTTTTACCGGGCCGATAGAGCTCGTAGCCGCACGGCAGAGCGCGGCGGTTTTGGCTTGGGACTCGCCATATCGCAGTGGATTGCCGAAGCGCATGGCGGGACAATCGCGGTCCGCAGCCGGTTCGGTCGTGGAAGTACCTTCACCGTGACAATTCCGACGGCGGAGGAACCGACCGGCGAGATAAGTGCAATTGATGATAGGGGAGCGCTCGAAGAGGGGCTGGATCAGGATTCGGAATCCAGACGCTCCTAGGCGATGTGGCCGTCACTTTGTTCGCATACTATCCCGACCGTTCACGAATCGTCACATTGTTTTCATGATTTCTTAATCTTTCGCTCATTGAGCCTTCAATTTGCATCTGTAGAATGACGCAGTGCTCCTGCGGTGGTTGGAGCGCCAAATCCGCGGACCCGACCCAGAGGCGTAATGTTCAATAACCTGATCGAGTCGCAGCCGAAAAAGGATGGCAGTCTCGGGCAGAGCGTTACCAGCCTGATTCTGCACGCAGGGCTGATCGGGCTCCTGGTGGTAGTGACGGCGAATGCCGGAATCCAGCAGGACGAAAAGGCCGAGCAGGAGGACATTCAGTTCATGGAGGCGCCAAAGAACGAGCCGCCTCCGCCCGAGCCGGAGCGTCCGCCCCCGCCTGACGTCGTAGCGGCCCCGCCGCCGCCAAAGGGATTCCAGATCCTAACGGCGCCTATCGACATCCCCGACAAGATTCCGGAAGTCGATCTTTCCAAAGCCGTTACCGATGAAGCCGACTTTTCCGGTAAGGGCGTGGCCGGTGGAACATCGCGTGGCGTGGTGGGCGGTACGGCACCGGTGGTCAGCGACCAGCCTTACTTCGAGTTCCAGGTGGAGAAGCCGGCGCTGGCTCGCGAAGGCAATCCGACGCCGAGGTATCCCGAGATGCTCCGCAGCGCGGGAATCACCGGCGATGTGATCGCGCAGTTCGTCGTCAACGAAGACGGCCGGGCGGACATGAGGACGTTCAAGGCGCTCAGTTCCAGCCACCCGCAGTTCACCGCGGCCGTCAAGGCGGCGCTTCCGCAGATGCGGTTTTATCCGGCCGAGGTCGGTGGTCGCAAGGTAAAGCAGCTCGTGCAGCAATCCTTCACATTCAGCTTGAACTCGTAAGGCAACGGCGTAGCGAATTCGCACCGCCCCAACCCTCAGGAGACGACATCGATGCAAGTCGATCTGGTGGAACTCTGGCACGAGATGCTCTGGTTTGCGAAGGGAATCATTTTCCTGCTGGCCTTCATGTCCATC
>JBGTNB010000074.1:0-12624 GCA_041743285.1 Gemmatimonadaceae bacterium | reverse complement strand
ATGCCGCTGTTGAGGTCTCGCGAGATCGGCGCGATCGCCGAGACCGCCGCGGTTGCACTGGCGTTATGCGATGCCAGGGTAGCCGGGGACTGCGAGCGAGCGCGCGAGCAGTTCGGATGGCCGGAACGCATCGTTCACTTTCAGTCGGAGGATGCCGACGGGCTCGAGGCGATGATGTCCCGCCAGCCGGTGACCTTCAGCTCCGTGCCTACCGCCGCCGACGACGTCGCGCTGATCGCATTCACCTCCGGGACCACCGGCAAGCCGAAGGGGACGCTTCACTTCCATCGCGATTTGCTGGCTATCTGCGATACCTATAGCAGGCATGTGGTGCGCCTAACGCCGAACGATATGACCTGCGGGTCGCCGCCGGTGGCCTTCACCTTCGGGCTCGGCGGATTGGTGCTATTTCCCATGCGCGTCGGCGCTTCGTCGCTGCTGCTCGAGCAGGGCGCTCCGGCGATGCTGTTGCAAGGCATTGCCGAGCATCGCGCGACCGTATCGTTTACGGCGCCGACCGCTTATCGCGCCATGGCCGGCATGTTGGGCAACGGGGAGACGTCATCCCTTCGTGCTTGCGTGTCGGCCGGCGAGCATCTTCCCGCGGCGACGTTCGACCAGTGGCGAGCGGCGACCGGAATCGAGATTCTGGATGGAATCGGGTCGACCGAACTGTTGCACATCTTCATCGGGTCTCCACCCGGGGAGGTGCGTGCCGGCTCGACGGGCCGCGTGGTGCCGGGGTATGTCGCTCGGGTGGTCGATGCGCATGGGGCGGAACTGCCTCCGGAAGAGCTGGGGCATCTCGCGGTGCAGGGTCCTACGGGCTGCCGGTACCTGGATAACGAGCCCCGCCAGCGTGAATACGTGCGCGACGGGTGGAACTATCCCGGCGATTCCTACCGCCGCGACGAAGATGGTTACTTCTGGTACCAAGCCCGCACCGATGACCTGATAGTCTCTTCTGGCTACAAGATCCCGGGTCCGGAGGTCGAAAGCGCGCTGCTCGAGCATCCGGCGGTGGCCGAATGCGGCGTGGTCGGCATGCCTGACGATGAGCGCGGCCAGCGGGTGACGGCGTTCGTCGTCCTCCGCGCCAGCCACATCGCCGGCGAAACCCTGGCCAGGGAGCTGCAAGAGTTCGTCAAGGCGCAGATCGCGCCATACAAGTACCCACGCGGAATAGAGTTCGTGGACTCGTTGCCGCGCACCGAAACTGGAAAGCTGCAACGTTTTCGGCTACGCGAGCCGGGAGCGGTGGCCGACCGGCGCACTTCGGAGGACGATACGTGAGCGTAAGGGATGACGCGGCGTCACAGGCGCCGGCGCTGGAGATAGTGCCGGAGGGCTGGCCGCGCGGGGCGGGGTATGCCCACGCGATCTCCGCGCGGGGCAGGGTAGTGAGTATTGCTGGACAAGTTGGTTGGGAGCCGCGCACCGGCTCGTGGAGAGATCGCGATCTTCCAGGTCAGACCGCCCAGGCGCTCAGGAACATTGTGGCGATCGTTAACGCGGCGGGCGGAACTCCTAACGACATAGTGCGGCTCACCTGGTACCTGACCGACCGCGATCAGTACGTCGCCCTGCGCGGCGAGATCGGAGCAGCATACCGTGCCGTGCTCGGACGCCACTACCCGGCCATGTCGGTGGTCGTAGTCTCCGCGCTGATCGAGCCGGAAGCCCTCGTCGAGATCGAGGCGACCGCGGTGATACCGGAGTGAGCGCGCCGCTTTTCCCGCGCGTCCGCCGCGTGAGGCAGCTGGTTCGGGCGCATGTGGCGGCCGACGAGATGGAGCGTGCGGCCGTCGAAGAGACGTCCGCTCTGCTCGATGCGGCCACCGATCCGTTTGCCCGTACCACCCAGCCGGGGCATGTGACCGGGAGTGCCATCGTGCTCGACCAGTCGGGCGACCGGGTTCTGCTGGTGTGGCATGCCGGGCTCCGCCGTTATCTGCAGCCCGGGGGGCATTCGGAGCCTGGCGACGCGTCCCCGCTCGACACAGCGGTTAGAGAAACCGCCGAGGAGACCGGCGTGTGGGTGGCAGAACCGGGAACGCTGATCCACGTGGATGTCCATGCGATTCCCGCACTCGGAATCGAGGCAGCGCACCGGCATCACGACCTACGCTTCATGTTCATCGTGCCGCTCGAGGTGACGCCGCCGCTTTCCCCCGGAGTTCGCTCCGCCGGCTGGGCTCGCGTGAACGAGCTCGAGACATACGAAGTCGACCCGTCATTCCGGCGAGCGTTGCAGCGAGCGAGGCGCTCGTTGTCGCTGGACAGTTACCCCGCGGCGCGACAAACTAGCGCTCCGCGCACAACGGGAATGGGATGATGGCGGTTCAGCGTGAATACGACGGCTGGACAAGTCCGTCACTCGGGCGTGCAATGGAGTTCCTGAGATTCGGGCATTCGGGAGCCCGCGTACTCGTCTTCCCCAGCTCGAATGGGCGGTTCTACGAATGGGAAGACTTCCGGATGATCGACGCGTTGCACGAACATCTCGAGCGCGGATGGGTGCAGTTGTTCTGCGTTGACAGCGTGGACGCCGAGAGCTGGTACAACGACGGGGTGCCCCCCGCCGTTCGGGCGCGCCGGCACTCGCAGTACGACCAGTATCTGATCAACGAGTTTCTGCCGTTCACGGCATCGCGGAATCACAACCCGATGCTCATCGCGACCGGCGCGAGCTTTGGCGCATATCACGCGATGGCGTTCGGGCTGCGCCATCCCGAGTCGGTGGGACGAATAATCGGCATGAGCGGGCTCTACGATGTGCGGCGTTTCACGGGTGGTTTCAGCAACGACGACGTGTACTTCGCTAATCCGTTCGAGTTCATTTCGCACGAAACGGATGATTCGCGCCTGGCGGCAATGCGCCGAATGGACATCATGCTGGCGACCGGCCGCGACGACCCGTCGGTGGCAAACAGCGTCGAGATGTCGCGGCGTCTCTGGGAGAAGGGCGTCGGCAACGCGCTTCGGCTGTGGGACGGTTGGGCGCACGACTGGCCGTACTGGCGGCAGATGATTCGCGCATATATCGGCGGGCACGACTGATGCCTGACGCGCATCGCCATAGGCGACGGAGAGCGAGATGACCAAACTGGTGGGGTTGATGGTGGGGCGCGAGTGGTCGATGCCACCGGCGCTCATCGATACGATTGCGCGCCGAAAGGCGGGGGTAATCGCGGACTACGTGCGCATCGGCGAAACGCGGATGGATGAGCCGTGCCCCTACGCGGTCATAATCGACCGTATCTCCCACGAGGTGCCTTACTATCGTACCTATCTAAAGAACGCTGTGGTCCAGGGAGCCACCGTCATCAACAATCCTTTCATGTGGAGCGCTGATGACAAATTCCTTGGCGCCAGCGTGGCAACCAAGCTCGGTGTGGCGCACCCCCGGACGGCGGTCCTGCCGAATCGCGAGTACATACCGGGGATCAAGCACGAAGAAAGCCTTCGCAACCTGAAGTATCCGCTTGATTGGCCGTCGATAGTGGACTACATCGGCCTGCCGTGCGTGCTGAAGGATGCACATGGGGGAGGATGGCGCGACGTTTTCGTCTGCCGTTCGCTGGACGAGGTGATCCATCATTACAACAGCTCCGGGCTCCTGACGATGGTCCTGCAGGAGTTCATCGAGTGGGAGCATTACGTACGCTGCCTGGTACTCGGCCAGGAGCACGTCATGCCGATGAAGTACGATCCGGGCGAGCGGCGATATCTGGTGGAGCACGCCCACATGTCGCCGGAGCTGGGGCAGCGTGTGGTGAGGGATTCGATAGCGATCTGCCGGGCGTTCGGCTACGACATGAACAGCGTGGAGTTCGCAGTGCGTGATGGCGTCCCATACGCCATCGATTTCATGAATCCGGCGCCAGACATGGACGTGAACTCCCTGACTCCCGAGTACTTCGACTGGGCGGTCGAGCACCTTGCCGACGTTGCCATACAGCGCGCCAAGGAGCCGCCGCGTCAGGCGGCCGCGCTTCGTTGGGACGGCTTGTTCACCGGTTCGCGCAAGTAGCCTCGTGCGCGACGCCATTGCAACCTACCATGGCCTGCTCACCGATTCGGTGGCCAGCGAGACATTCGCGCAGCTTGACGCACAACAACGCTCGCGCGGCCTGTTCTTTGGCGACCGTCCTCTGTGTACCGTCCTTCGGCCACGCTTTTTCGATCCTGCGCAGTATCGCTGGCTTCAGCATCGTGCCGCCGTTCTGCTGCGCGCTTTCGACCGCGTACACCGGAAGGCGCTAGCCGATCCCGCCTTTCGCGGTCAGTTCGGTCTGCTGGACTGGGAAGAGCGGCTCGTGAAGATCGATCCCGGCTTTCGAAGCCCCACCCCAACCTCCAGGCTCGACGCCTTCTTCGTGGATGACGGAGCTGGGGTGAAGTTCACCGAATACAACGCCGAGACGCCGGCCGGCGGCGGGTACAACGACGCGCTCACCGACGTATTCCTCGGCTTGCCGGTCATGCGCGAGTTCCTACGCACTTATCAACTTCGTCCGCTCCCCATCGCGCACAGCGTAATGCACTGCCTGCTCGATGCCTTCGCCCAATGGCGCGGAACGACCGAGGCACCGAACGTCGCGATTCTCGACTGGCGGGAAGTGCCCACCTACAGCGAATTCGTGTTATTCGGCGACTATTTCGGCCGGCACGGTATTCCGTGTGAGATCATCGATCCGCGCGAAGTCGAGTACACCGACGGCCGGCTTCACGCTGGCGACTTTCACATTACGCTCATCTACAAGCGCGTGCTGCTGTCGGAGCTGATCGAGCGCGAGGGTGAGGACCATGCCGTCATCCGCGCCGTTCGCGATGGAGCCGCCTGCATGGTGAATCCATTCGCCTGCAAGATACTTCACAAGAAGACGAGTCTTGCAGTATTGAGCGATGAACGGAATTCCGCGCTGTTCACTCCGTCCGAGCGAGCAGCCATCGACGAGCACATTCCATGGACGCGGCGGGTGGAGGAGCGAACGACCAAAGCCGGCGGCGCGCGCGTGGATCTGCTGCCCTACATCGAGGAGTATCGCGACAGTCTGGTGCTCAAGCCGTCGGATGAGTACGGAGGAAAGGGAATCGTGCTGGGGTGGGAGTCGACGGCCGAGGAGTGGAAAGCCGCAATGCGTACCGCGCTTACCGAACCGTACATCGTACAGGAGCGCATTTCGCTGCCTACCGAGCCGTTTCCCTCTTTCGGGGGCCGTGGAGCCGTTTTCGCGGACCGGATGCTCGACACCGCGCCCTACTGTTTCTCCGGCGAATACGTGGACGGCTGCCTGACGCGGCTGGCCACGACGTCGCTGTTGAACGTGACGTCGGGTGGAGGATCAAACGTTCCGACGATGCTACTCGAAAAGAGATGACTGTGTCGAGATGAGAGATGCGAGAACAAACCCGTCCCCTCGGCTTTTCCTCGCATCTCGCATCTCTCATATCAGTGAAGGCACGATGATCCAACACGGAGCTTCATGAAACCCCCCTCTCTCACCATCGGCGTCGAGGAAGAGTACCAGATCATCGATCCGGAGACGCGCGAGCTGCGCTCGTACATCACCGAGATATTGAACGGCGACCATCTGATCCTCGAACAGGTGAAGCCGGAGTTGCACCAGTCGATCGTGGAGGTCGGCAGCCAGATCTGCCGGACGCCGGCCGAGGTACGGGCGGAACTGGTGAAGCTTCGAGCCGTCGTAATGAAGCTCGCGGCGCGCAACGGACTCAAGATCGCCGCGGCGGGCACGCATCCATTCAGCTCATGGGTCGATCAGGAGATAACACCGCTGGAGCGCTACCTTGGCGTGGCTCAGGACATGGGCGAACTCGCGCAGCAGCTGCTCATATTCGGCACGCACGTGCACGTTGGCATCGAGGACCCGGAGTTTCTCATCGATGCGATGAACGCGTCGCGCTACCTTCTCCCGCACGTACTCTGCCTGTCGACGAGCTCTCCTTTCTGGATGGGGCGCAATACAGGACTCAAGTCCTATCGAAGCGTGGTGTTCCGCAACTTTCCGCGCAACGGCATTCCGCGCGTCTTCAACGGCCACGCCGACTACGCCCAGTTCGTCGAAACGCTGGTACGCACGCGGTGCATTCCCGATGCATCCAAAATCTGGTGGGACGTGCGTCCTCACCACGCCTATCCCACGCTCGAGTTCCGAATCTGCGACGTTTGTACGCGGGTCGATGAGGCGGTGGCGATTGCCGCCATTCTGCAGGCGATAATCGCTAAATTGTGGAAGCTCCGGCGAGACAATTTGACCTTTCGCGTCTACTCGTTCGACGTGATCGAGGAGAACAAGTGGCGCGCGGTGCGGTACGGTCTGGATGGCAAGCTGATAGACCTCGGCAAGCAGTCGGAGTCCGATTCGAGAGCTCTAATTCAGGAAATGATCGCCTGGTTCATCGATGACGTTGTTGATGAGCTCGGTAGCCGGACGGAGGTGGAGTACGCCTACCGAATACTGAAAGAGGGCTCGAGCGCGGATCGCCAGTTGGCGGTGTACAATCGAACGGACGGGGACATGCGCGCCGTGGTGGACCATCTGATCGAGGAAACGGCGGAAGGAATCCTGATGGACTGAGTTTCGCATAGGAGCGCCCGAACGTCATAACCTGGCGGAGCCGGAACCAAAATTTTGTTGCCAACTCGCAACTTGTGAGGAAATAGGAACTAGGAAATAGGAATCAGGGGTAGTGTGCGTCGATTTAATGGGGTGGCGCCTCGGGCCCACGAAGCCGCCGAGAGGATATCGACGCACACCACCCCTAATTCCGAATTCCTAATTCCTAGTTCCGAATCCTTAAACCTGCGGGACCTGAACGGAAATTTTGTTGCTGTTTTGTATTCAGTTTCAGCGGTAGATCTAAACAGGAATGGAGTTGATGAATCGACGTCCAGTTATTGGAGTGACTACGCAGACCTTGGAAGCAGTGACGGACCAGCTCCCGCTCTGCTGGGTGATGAGCCAGCGGTACGTCCGCGTGCTGACGGCGGCCGGCGCGGTGCCGTGGATAATTCCGCTGCTGCACGAAGATGCCGAAACGCTTCGTGCCATTTACGACCGGCTCGATGGAGTGCTCCTGCCGGGCGGCGTGGACATCGACCCCGGTACCTATCGCGAGGATCGACATCCGCACTGCGGACGTACCGATCCGGCGCGTGACTGGACCGAGCTGATGCTCACCCAGTGGGCGATGGCGGATCGCAAGCCGCTGTTCGCCATCTGCAGGGGAGTGCAGATAATCAACGTGGCGTCAGGCGGAACGCTGTTTCAGGATCTGGCGGCTCAGGCGAGCGGTGCCTCCAAGCACGACTACTTTCCCGCGCACGGCAGGTATAGCCGGGACATGATCGCGCACGAGGTCAGGCTCGGCACCGGTTCACGCCTATCCAAGATCCTCGGCGAAGAGACGGTGAGCGTCAACAGCATGCATCACCAGGGCATCAAGACCCTCGGCGCAGGGCTAGTAGCGAATGCGTTCGCCCCGGATGGCATTATCGAGGGAGTGGAGACGGCGAGCGATCACTTCATGCTAGGTGTCCAATGGCACCCCGAGGATCTCACCGACGGGCACCCATTGATGCAGCGTCTGTTCGACACGTTCATCGCCGAGGCGTCGGCTTACGGCGCGACCGCCGCGATGGGAGTTCATTGGTCTAAAGAGGTGCCCGTGCCGAGATGAGAGATGCGAGTTGCGAGAAAAGGCCGACCTATATCGGCTTTTTTTTTTTCGCATCTCGCAGTTCGCATTTCACAGTCGATATGTCATTCTCGCTGAGCGCTATCGAGGAATCGAGTCAGCTTGGGCCGTGTCAGTCGTGTCGGATGCGGTTGCGGGCACCGGGAACGGCGCCGTGTCCACGACGGCCGAATCGGTTGGTGCCGCGGCGGGGACATTCTCCTCGCGATTGACGAGCATGAAGATTAACCAGATCAGGATCGCCACTGCCACCAGGATCAGGACGAGTTGGTAGACTACTAGTCCGCGGCGTGATTGCAGCATGCTGTGCAGTGAGTTGATGTTTGACCGACTTGCTGCGGTGCTCGGGGGAGTCGGGAACGATGTTAGCCAGATTGAAAGCGCAGCTCAACCGCCGGTGCAGCGGGTCCTCCCTTATGGGCGGCTCCGGCTGGTCTGGGACACACTGACGATCCGCCCGCCAAGCATTACCATGCGTACGGCGCGAACCGCTGAAATGTCGCGCGTCGGGTCGCCGCTGACCGCCACGAGGTCCGCCAGCTGACCCACGGCTACCGAGCCACGGTCGGTGAGGCCAAGGGCGCGGGCCGTACCACCGGTCGCTGCGAGCATGGCAGCCGCCGGCCGCATTCCGTATGCGACCATCAACTCCAGCTCGCGCGCGTTGTCGCCGTGCGGAAATACTCCCACATCGCTGCCATGACAGATCGTCACTCCGGCCTGCAGTGCACTGCGGAAGGATGCGCGTTTCTCCCTAACTCGGGCCGGTTCGGGCTCGGTCTCCGCATCCCAACCGCCGTACTGCGCGATAGCGTGCCCCGCGGCAAGTGTAGGGCACAGCGCCGTGCCGTGCTTCACCATCAACGCCCACGTTTCCGCCGTTCCGCCGTCGCCATGCTCAATCGTCTGAACCCCGGCGAGAATGGCACGACGCATTCCTTCGGGGGTGCTTGCGTGGGCGACGACAGGTCTTCCAGAGGAACCGGCCACTTCCACTATCAGCTGCAGCTCATCCAGGGTGTAAGTGGGTCGAGCCTCGCCGTTAGGTCCCCAGCGGTAGTCGGCGTAAACCTTCACGACATCGGCGCCGCGGCCGATCTGCTCTCGAACGGCCCGTGTGAGTCCGTCGACACCATCCGCTTCCTCAGCGCCCTGAGGAACGTCGAAGTCCGGTGCGAACCCCTTCGGCGCATAGCTCCCGGTGGCAATGAGAGCACGCGTGGCGATCAGCATTCGTGGTCCGGGGACAATCCCCTGGGAAATCGCCTGCTTGATGCCCACATCTGAGTATCCGGCTCCTTCGGTGCCGAGGTCGCGTACGGTGGTGAAGCCGGCGTGTAACGTTTCCCGCGCATGATTGATTGCGCGCGCTACCCGCAGCGAAGCGGGCTCGCGCAGTACCTGATCGCTCCACGACGTTTCATTGTACGGATGCAGAAGCAGATGGCTGTGTGCGTCGATCAATCCGGGGATGAGCGTTGTACCGGTTAGGTCGATCACGCGCGCTCCCTCGGGTACAGACGTTGTGGCGGCGGGTCCGGCAGCGGCGATCTGATCGCCGCGCACCACCACCACCCATGATTCGTGTGGCGCGGCGTTCGCCCCATCGAACACGCGATCGGGGCGCAACACGATCGCACTATCGGCCGGACCTTGCCCAGCAAGTGGAGGAGCCAGGCCGGCGAGAATGAGTGCGGCGAGCGTGGCGGCGGAGTAGCGCGGCAGGTGCGGCACGATGGGGTGGGTGAAGGGTGGGGGATAGTACGGTCCAAGCGGCTGATACTCAACGCCGGAGGGCGCCGGCGGCGTGGCATTACTCCGCCCCGCGAGGCATCTTGCGCCTTGGGAATCCGCTGCTCACCTACTTGCTCTTCCGGCTGTGGTGCATTCTGCCTCCATCCTTGCCCTCGCCCTGCTCGCCGCCCCCGATACGACCGCGAGCTACATTCGCATCAACCAGTTAGGCTACCGGCTCGACGCCTTAAAGGTAGCCGTCGTCTGCTCGCTCACGACGCGCGAGATCAAGACGTTCGAGGTCAGAGATGCAGGCGGGCGGCGCGTACTTGGGCCACAGCCGGCGACACCCGCCGGCGCCTTCGCCGCCTGCGCATCCACGCACCGGCTGGATTTCTCCGAGCTGCAACAGGAAGGGATGTACACGTTGGTGGCGGGCGGCGTCACCTCCCCGCCGGTGCGGATTTCAGACGCCGCGTATGCCGGAGCGGCCGACACCCTGCTGCACTACATGCGCCAGCAACGGTCAGGATGGAATCCACTCTTCCGCGACTCCGTACATACCAAAGATGGCATAATCGTCGACCATCCCACGCGCGAGGGCGAGTTCATCAACGTGAGCGGCGGTTGGGCCGACGCCTCCGACTATCTGCAGTACGTCACCACATCGGCCAATGCCGCGTACGTGATGATGATGGCCTATCGAGACAGCCCGCACGCTTTCGCCGATGCGTTCGCCGCAAACGGGACTCCGGGCGCCAACGGGGTGCCGGACGTGCTCGACGAAGCGCGGCACGGGCTCCACTGGCTCGTGCGCATGTATCCCGGCAACGGGCTGATGTTCAACCAGCTCGGCGACGACCGCGATCACGCCTTCCTGGATCTTCCGCCCACGGATTCGTCGGACTACGGCTGGGGCAAGGGCGGCCCCCGGCCGGTATATCCTTGCACCGGGCGCCCCCAGGGCCTGCTGAAGAACAGGAACCGTTCGACTGGTTATGCATCCACCGCGGGGAAGTACGCTGCCGCATTTGCGATCGGCGCCAAACTGTTCGCCGAGCGGGCGCCTGCTTTCTCCGATACCCTCGCGCGTAAGGCGCTCGAAGCATTCGCGCTAGGCGAGGAGCATCCGGGAGTGTGCCAGACGGCGCCTGCCGGGGCCCCCTACTTCTACGAAGAAGACAACTGGGTGGATGACATGGAGCTCGGCGCCTCTCAGCTGTTCGCTCTCACGTCCGAGCGGCGCTACATGGAGGCTGGCGTGGAGTACGCCGCCCAGGAGCCTGTGACGCCGTGGATGGGCGCGGATACGGCGAACCACTATCAATGGTTCCCCTGGCACAACAACGCGCATTACGAGCTGTGGCGCGCGGGCGATTCGACGACCAAGCGCCAGATGGAAACGTACTACCGGCAGGGCCTCGAACGAGTGGTAGCGCGGGCAGACAACGGTTTCCGAATCGGCGTCCCTTTCATCTGGTGCTCCAGCAATCTCATTGCTTCGTTCGCCACGCAAGCCTACCTCTACCGCCGAATGACCGGCGATGATGCGTTTGCTGAACACGAAGCAGCGGCACTCGACTGGCTGTTCGGCGCCAACCCGTGGGGGGTATCGATGGTCATCGGACTGCCGCAGTCCGGCCGGTGGGCGCGAGACCCTCACGCGGTGGTCACCAAGCAGTTAGGCTGGCAGCTCACCGGCGGCCTGCTGGATGGGCCAGTCTACAGTTCGATATTCGACAATCTCCGCGGGATCCGGCTCTTCGACGAGGATGAGTTTGCCGCCTTCAATACAGGCTTCATCGTGTATCACGATGACTTCGGCGACTACTCGACCAACGAGCCGATCATGGACGGCACAGCCAATCTCACTTACCTGCTTGCCGCTCTGGCCCCGGCCGCTTCTCGATGACTGTGGCTCGCCAGCGCCCTCAGTCGCTTGTGCGTACCTTCAGGCAACTCGCGGTCGCACCATCCCGGGCTCCTTTGCTCGAGAAAAGCCTGCGGATTGACGGTTTGGGTCGAATCCGGATCTTTACCCCACGGCCGGTCCTCGCAACTCGCATCTCTCATTTCTGTTCCTCTCCCTGGTGCTTTCTCATGAAGCGTTTCCTTCTTTCGCTCGCTCTAGTTGCGGCGACCGCTCCGTTTGCCATGGGGCAAACTGTCACGTCAGCGGCAAATCGCAGGGCGCTGACCCCTCAGGACTTCGACCAGTGGCGCTCCATAGAGGGCGAGCGGCTCTCGGATGACGGCCGATGGGTCGCCTATTCGCTCATGCCGCAGGTGGGCGAGGGTGAGGTGGTAGTGCGCGCCACGAGCGGCAGCACCGAGTTTCGACACAGCCGGGGTTACATCGGACGTCCACAGACGCGTCCGAACGCGACGAATCGAGGTCCGGCATTCAACGCCCCTGCGGCGCAGTTCTTCGGGTCGCACGTGGTTTTCACCATTGAGCCGAGCCAGGCTGAAGTGGAAGCCGCGCGGCGTGCGAAAAAGCGACCGGCTGCCCAGCCAAAGTCGTCGCTCGGAATCATGCGCTTGAGCGACGGGACGGTTACAGAAGTGCCGCGTGTCAAATCGTTCGAGATCCCCCGCGGTGGCGGCCGGTTCCTCGTCTATCTGCTGCACCCGGCAGACAGCAGTGCCGCACCAGCGGGCGCTGACACCGCGACCGAGGCACGCGCAGCCGCCGCCCCTGGGGGCGTCGCTCGTCCGATCGCTGACTCTACCACAACCGTTCGGCCGAAAAAGAAGGATTACGGCTCGACGATGGTGATCCGGGAACTGAACACCGGAAACGAAGTTCGCGTGGAAGACGTGCTGGCCGTCGAAGTCGATCGCGACGGGACCTGGCTCGCCTATACCGTCTCATCGCGCGTGGGCGCCAACGACGGCGTTTACCTTCGCCGAATGGCCGGCGGAGAAGCGGCGCCGGTGCTGACCGGCGAAGGACACTACAAGGGGTTGGTATTTGACAAGAGCGGTACCGGGCTGGCCTTTGTAACCGACCGCGACGACGCGGCGTCGGAAAAGCCCCGGTATGCGCTCTATCACGCAACTGTTGCATCGCCGGCGGCACGGGTCCTCGTAAGTGCCGATGCATTCGGAGACGCGGTGGTGCTTTCCGACCGTGCCCAACTCGAGTTCAGTGACGACGGCGCG
>JBGTNB010000073.1:0-5099 GCA_041743285.1 Gemmatimonadaceae bacterium | reverse complement strand
GCACCCAGAATCGCCCCAGGGCGTCGACGCGCACAGTGGCGGGCCGACCGGAGAGGCTGCCGGCACCATCCGTGTCTCCCAACGTCGCTATCGAGTCGATCTCAATGGTGCAGTTCGCGCAGGATGACCGGTCTGTCACGACAACGCGGCGCACGATCTGCGCGAGCGCAGCACTTCGCGCGGGCCACGCCAGGACGATCATGCACGCGTACGTCGCAATTGATGGGAACGTCATCTGGAGATCGCGGATGATGGGCGAGCCGCGCCCGACCTATCTAGACGGGAGTGCGAACGAACGCACCGGACCCAATGTTCCTGTATGGGGAAGCGCCCGTAGTGCGACGGAGCCTTCCGATTGGCGAACTGGCAGACTGGCGAGGACCGACTTGCCGTCGCAAGAGGAAATCTGGATTGCCCCACGCGCGACGTTGTATCGCACGAATTCCGGAACAGCCGGAGCCAGCTTCAAGATCTTCCGTGTGTCACCCCTCCTGGCCGCCGCAACGATGGCCGAGTACGCGGCTTTCCCTGCCGCATCCAAGTCCGGCTCGCAAGAGGGATGACAGATACCAAGAGTGCTATAACAATACTGGCAGTTGTTGTGGCCGAAGTAGTAAAAGAGATCCTCGCCCGGGTTGTCGTGGTACAGGTCCAATTCGTTGCAGAAGTCCACCCAGCCGCACCGGAACGGGTCGGAGCTGCCGGATTCAGCTTGCGCCGATAGCGCACTCACGTTCGACACTGCGAGGACCACCGCCGAGACAAGCACGTGCAGTAGCTTGGTCATTGATCCTCCCATGTAGAGAAAGTCGGCTCCGTCAATAACCCGGCCTGACGATAGCTACGCCTTGTTGTTGACGCAAGCCGGACGGAGGAAGCGTTGGACGGCTCGGGTCTTCCGTGTTTCCAGCGGGTGGAAGATTAGAGATCTCTCATCGCCCGAGGCTCCAAATCGAGCCCGCCGCGGTGGAAGAGGATGGCCAGTTTGAAGCGCTCGCGATTCCGGAAGCCGCGCGACGAGTACTTGATCCACTGGATCTTCGCATTCAACGGTCACCGCATTGGTGATCCGGTGGGTGAGGTAGGTCAGGATGTTTTCGAGATGGCGCTCGATGATGCCGGCCATGTGGATCAGCGGCTTGAGCCGCGATCGCTGCGCCCAGTGTTTTCAGCGGAAGAAGAGGGCGCCGCGGAATGGAGCGATAGGCCCAGATCCGGTTGAACGCCTCCTTGAGTGCCAGGCGCGGGCGCCCTTGAGCGTACTCCGCCGGAGCCGATCGACTGGGCCCAGAGCGGAGGTCGCGACCGGCGCCCGGGAAGATGCCGCGCCAGGGATTCGCGTGGCACGACCGAGTCGCATTACTTCGTCGGCGGGATCCTTATCGCGTGGGCACCCAGTCCCGGCTGGGCCATGAGTCGTTCGATGTCGGCGATCTCGATCGGAACGAATGCCGAGAGATTCTCGTAGCCTGTCTCTGTGATGACGATGATGTCCTCCAGGCGCACCGACAGCGTGCGGTCCGGCAGCGTCATCTGCGGCTCGATGGTGAAGACGTATCCCGACTCGAGCGTCGGCGTCGGGTTGCGCACGTCATGCACTTCCATCCCCACGCTGTGGCCGAGTGATCTTCCGCCACCTGGCGGCGCGCTGGGGTTGCGGCGATAGCGGTTGACGAAAGTGTCGGCTGTCGAACGGATCGCGGGGTCGCTGAAACGGTACGCCGCCATGATCCGGTCCATCTTCACCACCGCGCTGTCCATGATCTCACGCGCCGTGACGCGAGGGCGGATGGAGGTCAGCAGCGCTTGATAGAGCCGCAGATAAATGGTGTAGAACTCCCGCTGGCGGGCGGTGAACTCGCCGTTTGCCGGAAAGACCCGGGTGACGTCGCTGGTGTAATTGGCGATGTCAGGCGCCCAATCGAATTGCACGAGGTCGCCGTCGGCGAGCTTCGTCCGGTTCCGGTGATAGTGACTGTGCGGCATGTTGCGACCCGTGGCGATGAGCGGGAAATATGACTCCCCATAGGCGCCGCCGCGCTTGTACACGTACTCGGCGGCGGCCTCGAGCTCGTACTCGTACATCCCGGGTTCAGCGTCGCGCATGGCTTCCATGATTCCGAGCCCCGCGAGGCGGGTCGCCTCACGGATCATCTCGATCTCCCGCGGGCTCTTGAATGCGCGGAGAGAGTCGAGGATCGGATCGAGATCGCGGATCTCGGAGGCGGGAGCGGCCGCCTTGATGTGGGCCAGAAAGGCCTCGTCACGCGTGGTGTGCCCATCCCACGGATCGTTCTTCGTCGCCCGGACGTGCGCCTGGACGTCCCCGGCCGATTCGCTTCCCAGCACCTCCGGCCGGAGCGGCGTGAAGATCACCCGCCGCTCGACAGCAATTGCCGCGACGGCCGCCGTGAAGGTCTCGCGCGCGACGACAGCGTCCATCCCGGTCACCCGGGCCGATGAGTCACCGACGTCCAGATACGGTCCGATCGCACGCTCGCGCCCAGCCGTACGCGGCGTCAGGAACAGCGTGCTCCGCTTCGTCCGCCCATCCATGATCAACATCGCGCGCGGCTCGACGACCCCACTCACATAGAAGAACTGATTGCTCTGCCGAAGTGACGACTCGCCGCGCCGCTCGGTCGTGCCCTGGAGGATGGCGACCCCATCGCCAATCGCCGCCAGCACCTTCGCCCGTCGCGCGGCAAACTCCTGAGGAGGGAACGCATCGGTGAAGCCCTGCTGCGCGCGGGCGCCAGAGGCAGGTGCCACGACGCCGGTCGCGATGGCCAATCCGGCGAACAAGGAACGAATGGTCGATCGCACCATGAGGCTCTCCTCTTCGGCTGAGGTGACACTGGAATGAAAGCCAACCGCGCGCTACCGCCCGGCCCCCGCTCCGAGCCACTCGACCGTCGTGGTCGACGTCTGCGTGATCGGGATCGTCATGCTCGCCGCCGGCATCTGGACCTTCATGTCGAGCTGCTGGCTCGCCGTCGCTCCGAGATAGACGCCGTTGACACCGAGATACGCCGTGCCGCGGGCCGTCCCCACTCCTTCCAGGACAATGTCCGTTCCACCCTGATTGCCGATCCCACTCATGGCGATCGTTGCGCTGCGATCGACTCGCCAGGCCTTCTGGCCGGCAACGGTGGTGTCGCCCACCACGCGTGACTCGGTGATCGTTACCGCAGTGCCATCGAGTCCACCCTGATCGAGCGTGACGCGCACAGTGTCCGTCCAGCTTCGCCCCTGAGCAAGCGCCCCCGCAGGGACCCGGACGAAGAAGTTGCGGTACCCCGGTGAGAGGTCGAGCCCTGTCGAGTCGGCGTCGAATCCATGGATGACGCCGCGCGGCGAAACTCGGCCGCTCACCCTACGCCCCTTGAGGCCGGTGCCATCGCCCGCGCCGGGCACCGTCGACTGGAGGGAGATCGAGTCCACCGTGAAGGTGAAGCGCAGGGTGTCAGTCGAAGCGCGCGTGAGGTCGAGAGTCAGCTCCTCGACGCTCGTCGTCCTGTTCTCCTGCGTCTCTCCCATCGCTTCCTGACGCTGCTCGAGCTTCGTCGTGACGCGATAGCGGTGGGTGCCAGGCGAATACGAGACCTGCGCGCCAGCCGCAGCCCGGACGCTGTCCGGGACCTGAGCATCGATCACCTCGGCGGTGGTCAATGCAACCAGTGCGATCAGCGCTCCATGCTTGAACATCGGCTTGACTCCTTGAAAGAAAGAAGCGGCTGGAGATACCGCTCGGCGCTTAACACCAGGATCAACACCAGAATCAACACCAGGATCAACAACGATGGAGAACGATTCAGCGGATGAACCGGATCAGACGGATGAAACCCGCCCGACGCGAAAACAACAGCGCGATGCCCGACTGGAGCGATGATGGTGGACTCGGGTCGGACCAGATCCGCATGATCCGTTGAAATCCGTTCAATCGTTCTTCCATCGTTGTTGCAGTTGCCGGTGCCGGGGGCTTCGTCGCCGACTGCTATCCGGATCTCGGAATCAGGTCAACTTGTTCCGTGGTTCCGCCGGCATGCCTCGTTCCCCCGCGCCGGGCTGGATGGGGATTCGCTGCCAGGTGCCCCTCCAAAGGTATTGCCGTGCTCGCGATTTCTCCCGGGGGTTGCCGGGCGGCGGTGTCCTTCCTGCGTTTCGGCAGTCATTCACCACCTCGATCACCCGAACCGGAATCCATGTTCGACGACCCGTTTCTCTCCTTCTGGCGCTCGCACTTCGGAGACTGCCCCCCGGTGGGCTTTCTCCTTCGCGAGACGTTCCCCGAGCGCTGGGTTCGCATTCACAGCCTTCCCGGTTCCAGGCGATATGCGGAGACCGCCCGCGAGATGTCGGCCGTGCTCTCCCGACACAACGCGGTCATATCCGACCTGATCGGCGAGAACGGCTCCTGTGTGCTCGTGGCGAATCCCGCCTATTCGGTCGTGCGCGGACGACCGCCGAGGGGTCAGCGACAAGTTGCGCAGCTCGAGCTGCAACCGCTCATAGTCGTCACCGGTGGCGGCGGATCGGCTGACACCGCGCCCGGCTGGTCGATCCCGCTCTCGTCGGCTCCAGTATCGTGGCAGGCGGGCTCGCTCGATGACGTCCTCGCCGATGTCGCCAACAACCTGCTCGGGCCACTGCTCATTGTGTCGGACACGACGGGGCGCGTGTACGCACCCTACGACGGAGGCGCCGATCTGTTCCTGGCCTCTGCGAGCGAGCGTGATGAGTTCACGCAGAGATACACGCAGTGGCTCTCGCCGCATCCCTCGGGACTGTGATCGCGTGTTTCTCCGAATGTCCGGTGATTTCGGGCACTGTTTCCGACGTTGAGTCCCCGGCGCGCGTGTCAACGGAAATAGCGGTCAAAATGGCGCCTTGAATCCGCGTGACCACAGACGCCAGCCCGTCGTTTTTCAGGGGTAGAGCTTCACGTCGTCCACCTCTGATCACAGATGCATATGCGAATCACACTGCGCACTATCCCGATCGCCACCGCGCTGCTCGCGCTGTCACTGCTCAGCGCCAGGGCGCAGTCGCAAGAGCTGGCAAGCCAGCGCGCGCGCGCAGCTGCGCCGCCCACGGCT